>JAITMW010000003.1 GCA_031277155.1 Clostridiales bacterium
CATGAAGCGGCCGAAGAACCTTATTTTGTTACGGAATATGCATATGTGCCCGCCTTTGTCCGGCATCGCACTGATATTGCCGATGTGGGCGATATAATCGAATTTGGCGGATACCGCTGGCTGGTGCTGGATGTACAGGGCGACCACGCGTTGATAATGACCGAAAACGCGCTTGTAATAGAAGATGGTCGATATCACTTCACCAGAATGAATGTAACCTGGGCGGGCAGTACCATTCGCTATCATCTTAATTCTCAATTTTTTGACAGTTTCAGCGCAGCAGACAGGGCGCGGATTAGGGATACATATGTAACAACCGACAATAACCCTTGGTTTGGCAGCCTGGGCGGGGACGACACAATTGATAAGATATTCCTGTTAAGCATAGAAGAGGTTGTGCGATACTTTGGCGATAGCGGGCAATGGCAAAGCAGGCCGGACGAGAGGCATATAATTTGGCTGTCCGATGAATATGATTCCGCGAGGGCGGCCTTAAATGACGAGGGCACGCCCCTTTGGTGGTGGCTTAGGTCGGCGGGCGGCAATCAGCATCTTGCGGTCGGCATTGATGTTTTTGGTGTTATTGCCATGTATGGCATGGGCGTCAGCAACCCGGGCGGTGTTCGCCCGGCCTTGTGGCTGAATCTTATAGGCCCTTGGGACTATGAAAATTTCGCCTATGCCGTAAGAGAGCCGTTGCATCTGGACCATGAAACGCCCCACGGCGATTTGGCCGTACAGCACATGCTGTTTATCAACGACAACCTATATAGCCGAAAGCCCTTTTCGTACCGGGAAAAAGAGGCCGCCGCCTGGCTTGTGGGGGAGTTTTTGGCCATGGGCCACCCTTGGGAAAATATTGCGGTACAAGAATTTCCTCTGCTTGGCGACTTTCGCTGGTGGAATTTGAACAATCAACCAAGATGGGAGTCAGAATTCGAGCTTCGCCATACAACACAGCTTAGCCAAAATGTAATAGTAACAATACCCGGCCAAAGCGAGCGCAAGATAATTGTGGGCGCCCATTATGACAGCTGGCCCACCCCCGGCGCGGCTGATAATGCTTCGGGCACGTCTTTATTGCTGGAAAGTGCCCAGCGTATGCTGCGGATGGACAACTATTACACCATTGTGTATGTCTTTTTTGGCGGGCACGAAGCAGGCGGCTTTCTTGGCGCCGACTATTTTATCCAAAGCCTGACAAGCCGGCAATCTGATAATATAGCCCTGATGATTAATGCCGACGCGCTTGTTGACGGGCCATATATTTTCTATGGAGCCGCCTATAATGACGATTGGCAGCCCGGCGCAAATGCCCTCACCCGCCAAATTGACGCCATCGCCGAAGAGATTGACATGGGCCTGATTGGGCATCCCCCTGTGGCATTTTTAAACAGTGACCAACAGGGCTTTATAGGCCGCGGCCATACCGTGGTCCATATGTCGGGGCTAACCAGGGTGGAGCTCCCCGGATATGCAGGGTTTTTTGAAATGGACGGCGGCCAATTTACCAGAGGGGTAAGCCACACCCAAAACGACGACTTTCATGTCATAGAGGAAAGATGGCCGGGGAAAATTCAGAGGAATATGCGGGCATTTTCGATTTTTTTGGAAGAGATGTTGATGATGCAGTAAGAACACATGAAGGTGTGCCTGAAAACCACCTTATAAAATATCAAAACAGGAGAGATTTTTTATGAAGCAAAATACCAAGGTCAAAACCATGGCCGTGATGGCCATGGTCGCGGCAATTTATGCCGCCGTCACCGTTTCCCTGGCACCCATCAGCTTTGGGGCCATTCAGTTTCGTCTGGCCGAAAGCCTTAATTTATTGGCCTTTTTCAATCCCATCTTTGCCCCGGCCGTCGTGCTGGGCGTCCTCATAGCCAATTTTTTCTCACCCCTTGGCATGATTGATATTGTTTTGGGAACCACATCCACCGCCATTGCCATGGTGCTTCTTATTGTGACAAAAAGGCTGACGGGCAGCCTCTTTTTGTCGGGCCTTTGGGCCACAATTGTCAATGCGGCCATAATCCCCTTGGTTATTTTAATTGGCGTGGGCAGCGAAGTCACCCTTGCGGCCTATGCCACATATGCGGCCCAAGTGGGCATTGGGCAATTTGTTGTGGTGTCAATTTTTGGATATGCCATATGCCGTCTGTTGATTGCAAGGCATCCCAATTTCATTTTGATGCTGGAGGGCCTTTAATAATTCGCCCGTATGTATTCAATCGCCCGGGCCACCGCCTTTTGATGGTCGGGATTTGGCCTGTTGCTGCCATGCAGCAGGCTGCCCGCAAAATGCAGGCACATATGACCATCCACCCCATTTCCCGCCACTGCGTCAAAATTAAGGCCGTGGCCATATCCGCCGCTGCGCCCGCCAACAGTGGCCAGGGCCGCCGCGCTATCCACGCCCGCGTGGGGGAAATTGGTCAGTGACCCCGCAAAGACATAATTGCCCACATAGACGACGACGGGCCGCCGCGCCCAGCTGTGGCCGCCCCAGACGGCGTTCATGATGGCGGCGTCCTCTTTTGTCAGCGGCTCGATATCGGCGTGGTTGGTGCCAAAGGTGCGGCGGATGGCCCAAGTGCGCCCCGTTTCAATGTCGCGCACAATTGCGTCGTCGCCGCGCCCAAAAATATGCTGTATTTCGTCAAACCAATTTGCATCATATTTGGAAATATATGTATTTTCCTCGGCCTGCATCTGAAAAATCCCATATGTAACATTTTTGTAATTTAATTCATAATTTGGGTCTGCTGCGCCACCTCCTGCTATCGTGATAAATGCAGCCATCATCAAGACTTCTCCAAACATATTTTCTCCTTTCGCGTGCCGGATTTCTATGCAGTATATTACAAATATTACGACTTGTCAACTGGAAATTAATAGAATTGTAACAAAGATGCCCGGTAATTTTTGGGACGCGCATCATATACTGTCATGAGGTGATTTCATGGCGGCAAAATTTCGCAATAAAATAAGGCAAGTGCTTTACCGCCCCATCAAAAAGCGCCCCCAGCTGGAATTTGTGACAAAGCGGCTGGCGGACGCGGAGAAGGTCTTAGATTTAACGGTTGGCGGCACCCTAAGAAAGAGAAGGCGAAGAAAGAGGGGCAAAAAGCAGGAAAAGTGAAGTGTGGCTAATCCGATTTTAAATCGGATTAGCTATATTGCCGCTATCAAGGCTCTTTATAAGCCGGACAAAGATGGGGCATAAAGCAAACCCGGCATTTTGCCTTTGGGGCCTTGCAAATTTCGCGGCCAAAGGCGATAAGCTGGTGATTATAGCGTATCCAATGTGTTTTTGGCAGCAGCTTCATTAAGTCGAATTCGATTTTTACGGGGTCGGTATTTTTTGTAAAGCCCAGACGGCCGGAGATGCGCTTTACATGGGTATCGACGACCACGCTGGGCAGGCCGAAGATGTGACAGCGCACCACATTGGCGGTTTTGCGCCCTACGCCCGGCAGCTTTGTCAGCACATCTATGTCAGAGGGCAGGTCGCCGCCATATTCCGTCAGCAGAGCCTGCGCGCAAAAAACAAGGCTTTTCGCCTTGTTGCGAAAAAAGCCCGTTGGTTTTACGTCTTGCTCCATTTCAGCCAAATTTGCCGACGCAAAGGCCTCCAGCGTCTGATATTTTGCGAAAAGTTGTGCGGTCACAATATTCACGCGGTCGTCTGTGCATTGGGCGCTCAGGATGGTGGCAAAAAGCAGCTCGTATGGCTTTTCATAGTTAAGATAGCATTTGTCCTCGTAGGGATATCGCGCGTCCAAAGCCGCAAGGACTGCCTCGACGCGCCGGGATTTCTTCATAAGATATGCCCTATCATTTCCATCACAGACCGTGCCGAATTTTCCGCCGCTTGGGTGACAAATTCGTCAAAATTCGCCTGGGCAGAGCCATCAGCCTTATCCGAAATGGCGCGTATGGCCACAAAGGGGGTTTTGTTTTGATGGCACACCTGGGCTATGGCGGCCCCTTCCATCTCCACGCATAAGGCCCCAAATTCTTCCAAGATATGCTGCTTTGTCGCGGCATCTTCAATAAATTGGTCCCCGGTGGCAATGCGCCCGTGATGCACTGTACACGGGATGCCGCCCTGCTCAAAAGCTGCGTTGCACGCCCTCACTGCCAATTCTGACAGCCTTTTGTCGGCAGAAAAAGCCAGCACATCCATGCCCGGCAGCTGCCCCGGCTTATAGCCGAATGACCCCGCGTTTACATCGTGATGCACAAGGTCTGTGGCCACAACCACATCGCCAATGTTAAGGGCATTGTCAATTGCGCCGGCCGCGCCCAAATTTATCACGGCGGACACAGAAAAACCAAGCTTCATGGCCTGGGCGCACATTGCGGCATTGACCTTGCCCACGCCGCAACGGGCCAGCACAACATTTTTGCCCGCAATTTCCCCTGTGTAATAAACCAGGCCGCCAATTGTATGAATATCGCCGATTTCCATCTTTTCCAACAAGCCTTCAATCTCTACCGAAAGAGCCCCAATAATCCCTATCATCCGCTGTAATCCTCCATCATTTGTGCCATCCGCGCCGCATCCGCCGCAATTTCGGCCATGTCCGCGCCCTCTATCATCACGCGTATCAGCGGCTCTGTGCCCGATGGGCGTATCAGCACCCGGCCGCGCCCCTCGTATTTTTTGTGCAGTGCCGCAATTTCGGCCTGTATGGTCGCATCGGCCTGTATTGCCTCTTTATCAGCATTGCCCAGCTTTGCGTTTTTCAACACCTGGGGCATTTTTTGCATTGTATTTAACTGCGCCAGGGTTTTGCCCGTTTCTTGCACAATTTGCGCCAGCAGCAGGGCAGTCAAAATGCCGTCGCCGGTGGTGTGGTGGTCCAGGCAAATGATGTGGCCGCTTTGCTCTCCGCCAAGGCAAAAGCCGCCCGCCATCATGCGCTCCAGCACATAGCGGTCCCCCACTTGGGTTTGCTCCGCCGTCAGCCCCGCTTTTTCCATGTCTGTGAAAAAGCCCAGATTGCTCATTACGGTGGCGATTATAGTATTTTTTGTCAATTTGCCTTTGGATGCCCAATGTTTGCCAATGACGGCCATAATCATGTCTCCGTCCAGCACATCGCCGTTTTCATCCACGGCAAAGCACCTGTCCCCGTCGCCGTCAAAGGCGAAGCCCATGTCAAAATCTCCCGCGCTTATATATTGGGCCAAAAGCCCCACATGGGTAGAGCCGCAGCCCGCGTTGATATTGATTCCGTCGGGGGCGCAGGCCAGGGTGCTGACTTTGGCGCCCAGCAATGAAAAGATTGCCGGGGCCGCCGTGAAGGTGGCACCGTTTGCGCAGTCCAGCGCGATTTTTTTGCCATGCAGATTTGTGTTTACAGTGGATTGCAAAAATCCCACATAGTCCGCCTCTGCCATGCTTGCCTGATATATGCGGCCAATTTCGGCCCCTTGGGCCTGTGCCGCTTTTTGGCCATAGGCGGCCTCAATCTCATTTTCAATTTCATCGGAAAGCTTGTGCCCTTGGCCGTTGTAGAATTTTATGCCATTGTCCTCAAAGGCATTGTGGGAGGCGGAGACCATCACTCCCGCCGAAAAGCCGTATTTGCGCACAAGATATGCCAGCGCCGGTGTGGGCACAATGCCGGCCATATGCACATCCGCGCCCACAGAGCAAAAGCCCGCCGCCAGGGCGGCCGCAAGCATGTCACATGATGCGCGGGTGTCCGTGCCGATGATTACAGACTTTTTATCAGCCTTTGCCAAAACCTTGGCACCGGCCGCCCCAAGGTCAAAGGCCATTTGCGCCGTCAAAAACGCGCCGGCCTTGCCGCGCACGCCGTCCGTCCCGAACAATCTTCCCATATCTAGTCCCCCTCTTCCTCGTCTTCGTCAAGGTCTTGCTCTTCGATATCTTCTTCCTCTTCCTCAAACTCTTCCACATAGATAATTATATGGGCGCCGGCCTCTTCATCCATAAGGCTGACCCCGCCGGGCAGCGCAAACACAAGGGGAACTTCGTTGTAGCCCACTTCCAGGTCTATGCCCGTCGCGACTGCCGTAAGGGTGATATTTTCAGCCGCGACCTCCGCCATGATGCTTTGCAGCGCCGACAGCCTTATTGTAATTTCTTCGGTGACAATATGCGCATCGGCGGGCAGGCCGATGGTTTCAATATCCTCCGCCGATATGGTAAATTCTTGCTCTACAAAAGGCTCTATAATCACTTCCACGTACACCGTGTGAAAGCGCGGGTCTATCAAGAATACGCCCTGGGGCAAGGATGCCCTTATGTCATATTCCATCATAAAGCTGTAGGTGTGCTGCATAATTTCCTCATCGGGAATGGGCGCAAGCATTATTGGCGCAAGGGCGGCCATTACGCCCTCTTCCCCTGCCACTTCCAGCAATTGAGGCCCCCAATTGATGTTGAGTATGCCAAAGCCTTCCGGAGGCAGGGCGTGATATGCGGGGCGCAAAACCCGCACCTCGCCGCGGCGGTAAATCGGTACTTCAATATTGGCACTGTTTTCAAATTGCAGATGCTGCGACACAACGGGCACACCCGCGCCGTCAAGGGCCACAATGGGCCAGCCTTCCTCGAAAATGGAAGAGCTTGCCTCGCTGACATCCACAGTCGCCACCAGGTTTTCGATGCGGTCAACAATGCTGGTTGGCCCCGTAACAGTAATCACATTGGGGGTGATGTTGATGGCCGCGTCCAGCAAGATAAAGCCTTGGGCCACTTCCCCGGGGGTATAAGGCTCTACATCCATTTCTATTGTGGTGATGGTGTCCATAACCAGGCTGACGCTGCTGGGGTTGAAGCCGAAAATGTCCACAGGGCCGGTCTCCCCCGTGGGCTGCACGGCGACAACCAATGTCTCGCCATTTTGGGCGGCGGCAAGGATTTCGGATGTGGATAAATCGATATACGCGCCCAAGGTGTTGCGGATTGAATCTATGCCGCGGGACGTGCCCCACACCTGAAAGCGTATGGTTTGGGCGCGCAGGGCCTCGATATTTTCAAGATGTATGCCCTCGCCCATGGCCAGGGCGTCCTCGTTGCGCAATTCCAGCGTTACGGCCACGGTTTCGGTGCGCACGGGGTCTTCGACATTCAAAATCAAAAACCACAGCACAAACGCCATGAAAAAGGCCACAATTTTCCACGGCAAATTCGTCAGAAAGTTGCTTTTAAGTTTTGACAGAATTTTTTTCATGGCCTTTCTTCTTCCTTTCTGCGGTCTTTGCGGAATTTGCGAGATTTTTTCGGCTGAATACCGGACAGCAGCATTTTTCTCATCTCGGCATCGGCCAAATTGCGATGCAGCCTGCCGTCTTTTGCGATTGAAACCATGCCGCTTTCCTCCGAGACCACCACGACAAAAGCGTCCGAAACTTCAGAAACCCCCACGGCGGCGCGGTGGCGCGTGCCAAGGTCGCTGGAGAGGGCCTCGGTGGTCAGCGGCAATATGCATGTGGCGGCCTTTACGCGGTTTGCCCGTATCAGCACCGCGCCGTCATGCAGGGGCGTGTTATGCTCGAAGATATTTACCAAAAGCTGGCTGGTCACGATGGCGTCAATGGCCACGCCGCTTTCTTCCAAATCGCCCAGGGGCACTTGCTGCTCTATCACAATAAGGGCGCCCGTGTTGACATCCGCCATTTTTTGCGCCGCGTCAATAATTTCTTCGATGCTTGCGGCAGAATTGGCCTCTTTATTTTCCTCCAGGGGATTAAAAAACGGTATGCTGCGGTTTTTGCCTAAATTTTCCAGGGCTTTGCGAATTTCCGGCTGAAAGATTATCACGGCGGCAATGGCGGCCACTGTAAGGCTTTGCTGGATAATCCACACCGTGGCGTGCATAAGCAAAACGACGGCCCCAAGATATATCAGCGCAATGGTCAATATGCCTTTAAAAAGGGTCCAGCCGCGGGTTTGTTTAATCCATATCAGCACGCGATACAGCACAAAGGTTATGAAGAGTATGTCCAAGATAGAATTAAGGCCCAGATGCGGCATGGCAAAAGGCGGCAAACTTGTGAATAAATTGGTGATAAGGTCAATCATTATGCGTCATCCTCGTCGAGAAATTCGGTTTCATACATAGAAGAGCGATAGGCGGGGCCTCTGGCAGGCGAAGCCGGCGGCGTGAGATGCCTTGTGGCGTGCTTGCTGCTTGGCTTTTTTGGCCTTGCCTTTTCCGGCGCATCGGCTTTTTCGGCCGCAATTTTGGGCACAATTTTTACATAATATATATTGTCGTCGTCGTCAAAGGTGACGCGCTCCACACGTTTATAGTCCGCCACATTATCGAAAAACTTTATAATCCACACAATCAGGGCCGAAAAGAAGGCAGAAATGAAGATGACGGGGACGGACATATACAGGTCGGTTACAA
This sequence comes from Clostridiales bacterium, assembly GCA_031277155.1. Lineage (GTDB taxonomy): Bacteria > Bacillota > Clostridia > Lachnospirales > WRAX01 > WRBK01. Next base: position 8,400 of record JAITMW010000003.1, read on the forward strand.
AAACCACCATTGTCATACAAACCATGCCAATGACGGCGCCAACGGCAATGGCAATGTCCTTGGCATAATTCAGCGAGATTAGCGAGATAAGGTGTACAGCCAAAATCATCATGGCAAAAACAAAGCCAAGGACAACCCAGTTAAAGTCGGTGGTCAGATGGCTGTATATCTGCGCGAAGACCTCCATAAAGGCAATGGGCAGCTCGAAAAGGTCAATTTCTGTCAAAATGTCAGTGGCGTGGGCCATGCTTAAGGCCAAATCCGTGAAAAACGGCAAGAAATACCATACGGCAGTGCCAAGGACAATGGGGATGATGCTTGAAATGCCGAAAAACAGACCGGCAAAAAGCACAACGGCATAGGGCATATGGAAGTAAAAGCCAAATATTATGGCAAGCATCAACATGCTGCGGCGCGGCGAAAGGCGCGCGTAAAATATAATCAACAGCACCATCAACAGAAACACGAAAACCGCAACCTCTGTGGCCGCCGAAATTTGTATGGTGACGGCCACGGCCACCAAAAACAGGGCTACTGCCGGCGGCGAAATGGTGAAAAGCAGGGAAACCAGGGCCAAATAGGCAACTTCGGCGGCAGAGTCAAACAAAACGGCAAATTCTTCGCGAAACATGCCCAGGGTGTTTATTCTGGAAAATATAAACAGCCCCACCAAAAATTTCAGCACATAATTTATTATCACTTCAAATTTTTTATAAAAGCCTATTATGGTCTGCCTTATGTGGATAATTTGTTCCATGATTCCTCCTTAGCCCTGTATATCATCAGCCCTGTAATATCATCGCGTTGGTGTGTCGTCATCCCAAAATTCGGGGTCGTCGCTGCTGCTATAGCGATATTCCAAATTTGCCCTGTGATAATGGGTATAGGGCATATCTTCCTCATAATCTTCTTCTATAATTTCTTCGGGCTTTTTCTTCGCCCAGGGTATTCGCCAAGGCTTTTTTTGCTTATGCTGCACATTTATGGCGGGTTCGGGTTCATTATCTTGTATGGCATTGGGGTCCAGCTTGCGCATCAGCGTGAAATAGGCGTTTATGCGCTTTTCAGAGCGCAAAAATTCCCGGGTGTATATGATGGTGCCGATAAGGCTATATACCGTCATCAAGACAATTATATAAAACAGCAGGCGTATGGCTTCTGCTTGAAAGTCAACGGTAAACAGGTCCGCCCCTTCGATGGCCAGCAGATGCATGATGTAAAAAAACAGCAAAATAACACATCCAATGCCCAGGAAAAAGCGCATCTGCATGTTTCTTTTGTAGATAAAATCGTGGCGGAAATATTGGCCCGCCTTGGCGTCGCGCTCGAAGTCGCGTTTGTCGTAAACCGCCATTTTTGACATTATTCGGATTTTGTCCTTGTCGTACATATGAAACCTCTACAATGGCCGCATTGTGGGGAAAAGCAGCACGTCGCGGATGGACGGCGAATTTGTCAAAAGCATGACAAGCCTGCACATGCCGATGCCCAGCCCGCCTGTCGGCGGCATTCCATATTCCAGCGCGAGGATGAAATCCTCGTCAATTTTGCTGGCCTCTTCATCCCCTGCCGCGCGCAGGGATTCTTGGTGCATAAAGCGCGCCCGTTGGTCGATTGGGTCATTTAATTCGGAATATGCATTCGCAAACTCTTTGCCGGTGATGAAAAGCTCGAAACGCTCGGTATAATCAGGGTTGTCGGGCTTGCGCTTTGTTAAAAACGAAATCTCAATGGGATAGTCAATAACAAAGGTGGGCTGCACAAGATGCTCTTCTACATATTCATCAAAAAACAAAGCCAAAATGTCGCCTTTTTTGTGCATACTGGTGTATCCAATATTGTGTTCCTTTGCCAATTGCTGCGCCTCTTCCAAAGTCGAAATTTTATCAAAATCAACATTGGCATATTTGCGCACGGCATCCACCATGGTGATGCGTCCAAAAGGCTTAGAAAAATCAACCTCTGTGCCTTGGTAATTTATAACAGCCGACCCGGTCACTTCAATTGCCAACATGCGAATAAGGCTTTCCGTCAGCTCCATCATGCCGTGATAATCCGTATAAGCCTGATACAATTCCAGCATGGTAAATTCCGGATTGTGCTTTGTGCTTATGCCCTCATTGCGAAAGCAGCGGCCTATTTCGTAGACGCGCTCCAGACCGCCCACAATCAGGCGCTTTAGCGGCAGCTCCAATGCGATGCGCAGCGACATGGGCATATCCAGCGCATTATGATGCGTGTCAAAGGGGCGTGCGTTGGCCCCGCCCGCAATTGTCTGCAAAATCGGCGTTTCCACCTCTATGAAGTTGCGGCCGTCCAAAAATTCCCGGGTTTTGCGAATAATGGCCGACCTCATTAAGAAGGTCTCGCGCACCTCGGGATTCACAATCAAATCCACATAGCGATGGCGATAGCGCAGCTCCAAATCCGTCAGGCCGTGATATTTTTCCGGCAAAATTTGCAGTGATTTGCAAAGCAGGGTGATTTCGGCGGCTTTTACGGAAATTTCGCCCTTTTGCGTGCGAAACACCTCGCCGGCGATGCCGCAAATATCACCAATGTCCCATTTTTTAAAGGCTTCGTAAAAGTCTGACCCCACATCTTCGCTCTTGACATATATCTGTATGCGGCCTTTTGCGTCCAAAATGTCAAAAAACGCGGCCTTGCCCATTATGCGCCTTGTCATCATGCGCCCGGCAACTTTCACAGTTTTTCCTTCCAAATTGTCAAAATCTTTATGAATTGTGTCGGAGTGTGTGTCCATATCAAAGCGCACAATTTCAAAGGGGTCGTTGCCGCTTTTTTGCAGCTCTGCCAGCTTATCCCTGCGTATCTGCAATAAACTGCTTAATTCTTCGCTTCCTACATTAATATTCTCTTCTGTCATGATGCCTCCATCCTATGAAATAGCCAATATCTTATATTTGATTATGCCCATTGGCGCGTCAATTTCTACAGCCTCGCCGCCTTTTCTGCCCAAAAGCCCCATGCCCAGCGGCGATTCATTAGAAATGCGGTTTTTCTCGGGGTTTGCCTCGGCGCTGCCCACAATATGATAGGTAATTTCTTCTTTAAATTCCTCGTCAAACAGCGTCACCTTGCTGCCCAGGCCAACCGTGTCTTTGTCGGCGTCCTCCTGGTCAATAAGCACGGCATTGCGCAGCATCTTCTCTATGGACACAATCCGCGCCTCAATGCGGGCTTGCTCGTCTTTGGCGGCGTCATATTCCGCATTTTCCGACAAATCCCCCTGGGCGCGTGCATCCTTGATTTTTTGCGCAATGTCCTTGCGCCTCTCAACCTTCAGGTTTTTCAGCTCTTGCTCCAAATCCTTTATGCCCTCATATGTCAATGCAACCATTTTGTCCATAAAATGCCTCAGCTCCTTTTCAAACCTATATTATACACCGGAACCACCTGTTTTGTCAATCAACAATTCTTGTAGTATTTTCTCGACTGTTGTAAAATCCTGACATTTGTTTATGGCGTCACGGGCCGTTGTGGCGCCGCGCATACCCTTGATATACCAGGCGATATGCTTTCGCATCTCACGCACAGCGGTAAATTCGCCTTTTTGCGCAATCATCTCCCCGGTGTGGCGCATGGCCAGCTTTATGCGCTCCTCGGGCGTTGGCTCCGGCAGGATTTCGCCCGTTTCCAGATAATGTGCGCATCTTTGAAACAACCATGGGTTGCCGCAGGCCGCGCGGCCAATCATCAGGGCATCCACGCCGCTTTCATCCAACCGCCTGCGCGCGTCCTCGGGAGAGGCAATGTCGCCGTTGCCAATGACGGGTATACCGACAGTATGCTTCACCTCTGCGATAGCATCCCAATCCGCCCGCCCGCCGTACATTTGGGGCCTTGTGCGGCCATGGACGGTAATTGCGGCGGCCCCGCTGTCTTCCGCAATTTTTGCTACTTCCAGATAATTTTTGCTGTCATGGTCATATCCCAGACGGATTTTGCATGTTACGGGCTTTGTCGCGGCCTTTATCACAGTCCGCAAAATTCGCCCAATCAGCGCGGGGTCCCGCATCAAGGCAGAGCCGTCGCCATTTTTCACAATCTTTGGCGCGGGACAGCCCATATTTATGTCAATTATGTCGAAGTTGCTGTCATTAAGGCCCGCGGCCACCTGCCCCATAATGGCGGGGTCGCTGCCGAAAATCTGCACGGATACGGGCTTTTCGGCATCCTCTGTGGCCAACAGCCCAAGGGTCTTTTCGTTGCCAAAGGATATGGCCTTGGCGCTGACCATCTCCGTCACCACCAGCCCCGCGCCGAATTCGCGGCAAATCTTGCGAAAGGCAAGGTCGGTTATGCCGGCCATGGGCGCCATAACCAGGGGTGCCGAAAGCTGTATATTGCCTATTTTCATGCGTGCTTACTCCTTGTTCATTTCATACAAAATCCGCAGGCCCTCCAGCGTCAGCCCCGGCACGATATGGTTGAAGATATCACTTCCCTGCGCAATTGTATGGGCAAGGCCGCCCGTTGCTATGACGGTGGCCTCCGGCGCATCCATTTCCCGCCGCAGACGGTTTACAATATATTCCGTTTCGCCTATGCGCCCGAACAAAATGCCGGCCTGCATACTTTCGGCGGTGGAATTTACCATAAGCGAGGTTGGCAGCGTCAGCTCTACCTGACCCAACAGCGCCGCCCGTGAAAACAGCGCCTCGGCGGAAATTTTGATGCCGGGGGCGGTGATTCCCGTTAAAAATTCGCCGTTTTTTGATATGGCGTCATATTTCGTCGCCGTGCCATAGTCGCAAATGATAAGGGGGCCGCCAAAAAGCTGATACCCCGCCACGCAGTTGACAATGCGGTCCGCGCCCAGCTCTCTCTCGCCCACTTTGTTTAGCTTGATGCCCAGCTTCATGTCCTTGCTGACAATTATTGGTGATATGTCAAAATATTTCCTTATGCCATTGATCAGCGAATACATGATATTTGGCACAACGGACGAAATCACAACGCTTTTCAGGCTTTCGCGGGCAATTTCGCTGTGCCCCAGCAAAGAATATATAAAAATGCCCATTTCGTCCGAAGTGCGATTTTCGCCCGTGGCCATGCGCCAGCTGCGCAATAGCAAGCCGGAGCCGTCATACAGCCCCAGCACGATATTTGTGTTGCCCACATCTATAACAAGCAGCATTATCCTTGATTCCCCTTAATTACCAAGTTATACCATACGCTTAGGGACTGCAAAAAAGCCCCCTGATGCTTTATGATGCTATTTACATGATATTTCGCACCAATCTCGTCATATTCAAAATCATCCGGCGCCGCCGTTGCCTCCAAAAAGGTCTCTCCATCGGCCGTAAAGCCCAGCACCATCACGCCCCCAGTATATTCGCAGGCATCCACAAGCAGGTCTTTTAAATCCTTTTGAACACCTTGCGGCAGGGTGGCAAATTCCAAATCATTGAAAAAATAGGACTTGCTGTAAAAACTTGAGGCCGCCAAAACCTGTCTCTCCATCACTTCACCAGCTTGGCCATAAAGCGCCGGATGTCAATAATTGCGCGTTCATGAACACCCTTTCCGATGACGCCGTTTTCATCCGCGGCCTCTACATCAAATATCAGCTTGCGGCCGTCAATCTCTTTTAAAATGGCCGTGGCCGACACCTTTGCCGCCAGGGGCGTCGCCGCCATATGCCGCACATCAACCAGCGTGCCCACCGTCGTTGTGCCCTCGGGCAGGTCTGCCTGCACGGCATTGCGCGCCGCCAACTCCATCAGCAATATCATGGCGGGCGTGGCAAAAACCTCCACGGCGCCGCTGCCCATAAAGGCGGCTGTGTCGCGCTCTTCCACAAGTTTTTCCGCCGTGTGGTTTGCGCCGATTTTTAAATTATACATATGTCCTCCAAAATGTAAAGGCGGCCATAGGCCGCCCCTATTAGCTCATTCCGCTTGTCAAATCCACAAGGGGCGAATCCGCGAAATAGTCGTCATCCACTTCCCAGCTATCGCCCTTTTCCGGCAGCGGCGGGTCAAAGAGCTTGCGGAATTCATCACCGGTAATTTTTTCCTTTTGTATCAGTACTCCCGCTGTTTTGTGCAATGTTTCCATATATCGCTGCAAAATTTCCAAGGCTTGGGAATAGCCCGAATTTACGAATCTTTCGATTTCTTTGTCAATTTGCGCCGCCACTTCTTCGCCATAATTGCGGCTTTGGGCCAAATCACGTCCTAAAAACACTTCTTCGTTTTCATTGCCAAACAGTATGGGGCCCAAAACCTCGCTCATGCCGTATTTTGTCACCATGCTGCGAGCAATGGCAGTGGCGCGCATAATATCGTTTGAGGCACCTGTAGTGATGTCCTTCAGCACCAGATATTCCGCGGCGCGGCCGCCCATAAAGCTCACAATTTCCTGCTCCATCCGCCTTTTGGTCAAAGTCATTCTGTCCTCGCGGGGCTGGGGCATTGCGTATCCCCCCGCCATACCCGTGGGGATAATAGACACCATGTGTACGGGGTCCAGCTGGTCCAGCACTTCCATTATTATGGCATGGCCGGCCTCGTGATATGCCGTGACTTTTTTCTCCTTGTCGGATACGACGCGGCTTTTCTTCTCTGTGCCCACAGCGACCTTCACGAAGGCCTTGCGAATATCCACCATTGTTATCTCTTTTTTGTCCTCGCGTGCGGCCAAAAGGGCGGATTCGTTAAGCAGATTTTCCAAATCGGCACCTGTGAAGCCGGATGTCAGTGCGGCCAGGGCGCCAAGGTCCACATCGCCGCCCAGCTTTTTGCCCCGGGCATGTACGCCGAGAATTTCCTCGCGTCCCTTCACATCGGGACGGCCCACCACCACGCGCCTGTCAAAGCGGCCGGGGCGCAGCAGCGCGGGGTCCAATATATCCGGGCGGTTTGTGGCCGCAAGGATGATTATGCCCTCGTTTATGCCAAAACCGTCCATTTCTACCAACAATTGGTTAAGGGTTTGCTCCCTTTCGTCATGGCCGCCGCCAAGCCCGGCGCCGCGTTTGCGCCCCACGGCGTCAATTTCGTCGATAAACACGATGCAGGGGGAACTTTTCTTGGCTTGCTCAAAGAGGTCGCGCACACGGGATGCGCCCACACCCACAAACATCTCTACAAAATCAGAGCCCGATATCGAGAAAAACGGAACCCCGGCTTCCCCCGCAACAGCCCGTGCCAGCAGGGTTTTGCCTGTGCCCGGAGGGCCGACCAACAGCACGCCCTTGGGTATCCTTGCGCCAATTTCCACAAATTTTTTGGGCTGCTTTAAAAATTCTACAATTTCTTGCAAATCGGCCTTTTCTTCCTCAAGGCCGGCCACATCCTGAAATGTTACCTTGCGTTTATCATCCACAACGGCCTTCGCACGGGATTTGCCAAAGGACATAACCCGATTTCCGCCGCCTCCGCCGCCGCCCTGCATCTGATGTATGAAAAACAGCATCAGCATAATAGGTATCAGCAGTATCAAAAACGGCGTCAGCATTTGCAGGAAGAAATTGCTCTGTGGGATGGCCGTGGTGACGCCCAGGGCATGGTCGCCCATGTGATAGTGTACAAGCGCCATAAAGCTGGTCATATCAGGCACTTGCACCCGTCGCGGCGTACTCGGCATTACAACATCGTCGCCCGGACGCAGGGTGACGTCAACATTGGCCGCGTTGCCTGTTTCAGAGTGGCGGACAATATCGACTGTTTCTATGCGGCCGGTCTCCAGGGCGGCAACCAGGTCGCTATAGCTGAAATCAGGCGCCGCCGGCGCGTTTGTGTTTGCGTTCAGCGCGATGAAGATAAACATCACAAACACAATCACAATCATATATATACCGAAATTCTTTCTTTGTGTGCCCATATTGACCTCCATGCTAATTATTCCAAATTTGCAAATATATTTTTTTGTCGTGGTTTTTTGCGTCAAATTTGTGGGATTCGATTGGCGCGTCATGACCAGGCGCGCCACCTATAATTAAAATTATATCCCTGTCGCACGCAATAAAAACAGCTTGTTCGCGGTATTTGCGCGCAATTTTTTTGTCGATGAAAAAGTCCTTGACTTTTTTTGTGCCCACATTGTTAAAAAAAATTCTATCGCCCGGCAGACGTGTGCGAATCAGCACATTTGTTATTTTATCACAATCCAGAGCTTTTGTAAAAGCATTTTCGCGGACAATTGCATCGCCCAGATGCACCCAGGTATCAATTTGCGAGACGAAAACAGGATTGTCCCTGGGCAAAGTTACTGAAAAATTGTTGAAAACATCAGGGATTTTTATGCAAATCTCATTATAGGCCCTTTCAGCGACAAAGCCTTTGGGCAAAGAGGCCCTTTTTCCGCTTTGCAGGCCCGCCAAGGCCAATACGGCCTCCACATGGTCAAATGTGATGTCCTTTGGGCCGCCAAGGGCCTCACCTATGGCAGCGCGCACAATTCTGCGCTTTATGGCCATGTCATATTGAGACAGGGCATCCAGGTTGATGCACATGCCAATATCACCGGAATTAACACAATTTGAATATGCATTTTTGGTAATATTGCCCAAAAAAGCATCCTCGTCGCAAGAGATTTCGGCCAGCCGCCGCAGCGCATCACCAACCCCCGGATTCAGATTGTCCCTTATCTGCGGCAAAAGGAAGTTGCGCACCCAATTTCTGGTGTAATCATTGGAATCATTGGTAGAATCCACCCGATGCGCCAGCCCGTGCCGCGCGCAATAGGCCAAAATTTCCTCGCGGCTGACGTCAATCAAAGGGCGGATGACATTGCCATTTTTTGGTGAAATACCCCTTATGCCGCCCGCGCCGCGGACAATCTGCATTATGATGGTCTCGTCAGCATCATTTTTGTTGTGGGCCACCGCAATTTTGTCAAAGCCGCGCTGTGCCAGTACCTTGTTAAAATGCTTATAGCGCAGCACGCGCCCTGCTTCCTCCACGCCAACGCCCATTTTGCGGGCCTCTGCCGCCGCGTCTTCCCTAAAAATTACCAAATCGATGCCCAAATGCCTACAGAAATCCTCGCAAAATTGCGCGTCCTCGTCCGCCTCGCGCCCTCTCAGGCCATGGTGTATATGCACACAGGCAATTTTCAGGCCGATTTCGTTGCACAAAAAATGCGTCATGGCGACAGAATCCGCGCCGCCGGACAGACCGACGACAACGCCGTCGCCCCTCGCAAGCATGTTATATTTTGCAATTGCAGCGTTCACTTGCTTTCGCATTAAAAGCTCCCAAATCTTCCTACATATATTCTACCAAGTATTTATGAATAATAAATGTACAAAGGAGATGAATGAAAATGAAAAGACTCTTTTTTGCCGCTTTGGCCGTATTTCTTATGATTTCAGGCAGCCGGGCCGCCGCGTCGCCCCTTGAAACCTTGATGGGCCTGTCCGTGGGAGAGGTGGCCGAGGTGCCCATCATCATGTATCACGCGCTGGAGTCCACGCCCGACAATCGGTGGGAGATAACGGCCGAGGAATTTGAATCCGACCTGAAATACATGGTCGAAAACGGCTTTACCGCCGTTGTGATGCAGGATTTAATTGATTTTGTACACAAGGGCAAAAAATTGCCCGAAAAGCCTATTGTGATTAGCTTTGACGATGGGCGTATGCCCACCATGGACATTATTTTGCCCATGTTGCAGAATTATGATGCCAAAATTACCATGGCCATCATCGGCCACGAAACCGACCACTATACGGAAATTGTCAATCAGGGCAAAGGGTCGCGTCATCCGCATATGACATGGGAGCAGGTGGCAGCGGCCCATGCCTCCGGGCGCGTGGAAATTCAAAGCCACACATACAATCTGCATGGGAGAAACGGCGCAAAAAAGCTGCGGGGTGAAAGCAATGAGGACTATCGCCGGCGCCTTTTGACAGATTTGCAAAAATTTGCGGAGGTTTTGCACGAAAACACCGGCATTGTGCCAAGCAGCTTGGCATATCCCCTTGGCGCCATCAGTGATGTGTCTGACGACATCATAAAAGAGGCCGGATATGTGGCCAGCCTGTCCTGCGAGCAAAAGTCCAACATCATCCGCGTGGGCGACGCGAACAGCCTTTTCAGCCTAAAGCGCTATCTGCGCCCGCCGCATCAATCCAGCCCGGAATTTTTTGCAAAGCTGGGCGACAGCAAGATGATGAATGAGGACGACAAAGCGCAATAAGTCTGGACGTGTCAACGCGCCCTAAAAATCCCGCCTTAAGCGGGATTTTTGTTGCAAACGTGAATCCCGGGTCCTGCCCCTGTCATCCTGAGCGCAGCGAAGGATCTCGCTTTGCTCAGAATGACAATAGAGGCTTCGGGCCGTTACATACAAAACAAATCCGTACTCATATATTTCAAACCGCAATCGTTAATCACAATGCCGAAGTGGTTGCCCCGTTCTGTATCCTTCATTTGCTTTATGGCCGCCACAACATTCGCACCGGAGGAAAGCCCCGAAAAAACGCCCTCGACCTTTGCCAGCAGCTGGCACATTTCTGCGGATTCGTCACAGGTGACGGTGATAAAGCCGTCCATATATTCCCTGTCAACTATTTCCATATCTTTGGCATATCCGCCGCCCTGTATGGTGTGGCTGATGCCGGGTATTACCTCGCCTTTGTAATGGGCGCAGCCGTGCGGCTCTACAGCATAGCAGCGTATGGCGGGATTAAGCCGCTTTAGCGCGCGGGCATAGCCCATAAATGTGCCGCCGGTGCCGATGAAATCAGCAAAAGCCTGAATTTGCCCCAGGCTTTGCACCCACATTTCCAGCGCGGCAGGCTCATGAGAAGCGGAATTATCCTGATTGTGAAACTGGTTAAAATAAAACGCCCCTGTCTCCGCCACCAGGCGGTCTGCCACCTCCGCCACTAATTCCATATCGTTGCCGGACACCTGGCCCTTTTGTGAACCTTGCGCCTGGTCCACCAGCACAACCTGCCCGCCAAGGGCCTTTATCATCCTGACGCGCTCTACAGAATTTCCTTTAGAAATGACGCATATAAAAGGATATCCCTTTGCGGAGCATACCATGGCCACCGCCGTGCCCGTGTTGCCGCTGGTCATTTCCAGCACGGGCTGGCCGGGCTTTAACAGGCCCTTTTGCTCTGCCATTTCAATCATGCCCAGTGCAATCCTGTCCTTTTTGGACGATGTGGGGTTTAGATATTCCAGCTTGGCATAGATATGCCCTTCATAGCCCAAATGCTCTTTCAGTTTGTCCAGCCGCAAAAGCGGCGTCTTGCCAATGGCCTGCGTAAGGCATGTGATGAATTTTTCCATAATTGTCCTCCATAGCTAAGACTAAGAATATAGCTTGATATTATCATGTTCTTGCATAAAAGTCAAGAATTCGGCAAACATCTAAATCCCAGATTAGTATTGTAAAAAAAATGCAAATACGTTATACTGTAATACGGGAGTGTTGCTTATAATGAAAAGGGTTTTTTTATGCAAGGAAACAGCGGTTGGCGAAACCCGCGCTGCGCTGGTTCCTTCTGATGTCAAGGCTTTGGACGCGATGGGATATGAAATTGCCGTACAAAGCGGCGCGGGTTTGTCAATAGGTCATGCCGATGATGAATATGCGGCGGCGGGCGCAAAAATTGCAGGCACGCCGCAGGAAGGATATCAATCCGCCGATATTGTGGTGCGCATCAACAAGCCCGAGGGCCCAAAGGGCCTTGCTGCGGGCATGCTGCATATAAGCTCCTTTGATGTGTTTAATGAAAAAGAGGCCATAGGGGAATTTGCGGCGGCGGGCATTGGCCTTGTCAGCCTGGAGATGATTCCGCGCACCACATTGGCGCAAAAGATGGATATCCAAAGCTCGCAGATGTCTTTGGCGGGCTATTATGCCGTTTTGCTGGCGGCGGCGCGTCTGCCCAAAATTTTGCCCATGATGACGACGCCCTCGGGCACCATTTCCCCCGCCAAAATCTTTATAATAGGCGTGGGCGTGGCCGGCCTTCAGGCCATTGCCACCGCAAAGCGGCTGGGGGCGCGGGTCGAAGCCTTTGACACCCGGCCCGAGGTGGAAGAGCAGGTGAAATCCCTGGGCGCAAAATTCATAAAAATTGATTTGGGCCAGACCGGCTCTACAGAGCAGGGATATGCCAAAGAGCTGACGCCGGAGCAAATTGAAATACAGCGGCAGGCCCAGGCGAAAATTTGTGCGGGGTCTGATATTGTAATTACAACCGCCAAGGTTTTTGGCAGAAAGGCCCCGCTGCTGCTGACAAAGGACATGACGGCGCAGATGAAGCCGGGCTCTGTTATAATAGACATGGCGGTGAAAACCGGCGGCAATGTGGAAGGGTCCAGCCCAGACGGGGATGTGGTGCTGGACAATGGCGTGACCATCATAGGCGGCGACGGGTTGGAGCGTTTTGTGCCCAAGGATGCCTCCGACATGTTTTCCGGCAATATACGCGCCTTTTTGGAGCATTTTTGGGATGATGAAAGCAAAGCCTTTAAGATAGATTTTGAGGACGATATTATGCGCGGCTGCCTTATCACATACGGTGGCAAGGTGGTGCATGGGCGATGTCTCAAAAGCGTTGCCGGGTAAACCCGGCTAAAGTAACGACTACAAGTCTGGTATTTGCGGTTTGAACCGTTACTTTAGCAGGGTTTACCCTGCACCCTTTGCCAAATCAACATATTTGGCGGCAAAGCGGTGCGCCACATTTAAAGAGCCATAAGGAGCCAACCATGGAAATGATATTTTTGCTGTTTATATTCGTAATTGCCGCCTTTTTGGGGCGGGAGCTTATTTCTAAGGTGCCGTCCCAGCTGCACACGCCTCTTATGTCGGCCACAAACGCCATCGGCGGCATCACCGTCGTCGGCGCCATTGTGGCTGTGGCCATGTTTTCCGCGGGCACTTTGGGCATGATTTTATCCTTCGTCGCCATCATCCTGGCCACAATCAATGTGGTCGGCGGATATTTGGTGACACAGCGGATGCTTTCGATGTTCCGCAAAAAGGAGGATAAGGATTGATGATTAACAACTTGGCGTATATATTGGCCTGCGTGCTGTTTATCATGGGCATCAAGAGGCTGAACAGGCCCGAAACCGCGCGCCGGGGCAATTTTTTGTCCGCTTTGGGTATGCTGATTGCGGTTGTGGCGGCCTTTTTTGAAAATGAGGTGGTGCAGTCCTGGAACACGGCCGACTGGCTGCAAAATGGCTATGTATGGGCGCTTTTGGCTGTTGCGATAGGCTCTGTCATCGGCATCTTATGGTCAAAAAGGGTCAAAATGACGGGTATGCCGGAGCTTGTCGCAATATATAACGGCTTTGGCGGCCTGGCCTCGTTTTTGGTGGCCTTTACGCAGTTTTTGCGCGACCCGGCTGCCGTTGAAACCATTGTTGCAGCCTCCATCGCACTAACAATCCTTACGGGGGCAATCACTTTCACAGGCTCTATGCTGGCCTGGGGCAAGCTGTCCGAGAAAATATCGGGCAGGGCAATTGTCTTTGGCGGGCAAAAAATTATCAACGGGGTTTTGGCTCTGGCGGCCATAGGAATGATGGTGATTTTTGTGATGCCGGGCATTGACGAGGGCGTAAGGCTGGCCGTCATCATTATTTTGGCGGGCATTTCGTTGATATTTGGCTTTGCGCTGGTGCTGCCCATTGGCGGCGGCGACATGCCCGTTGTAATTTCGCTGCTTAACAGCCTTTCGGGCGTTGCGGTGGCTCTGGCAGGCTTTATCATCGCAAACACGGTGCTTATTGTGGCGGGGGCGCTGGTTGGCGCGTCCGGCATGATGCTGACGCTGATTATGTGCAGAGCCATGAACCGCTCTATCAAAAATCTGCTGTTTTCCGGTTTTGGCGCAAATCCCGCCGTGTCAACACGCGGCCCGGGGGCAGAGCCAAAGGCAATTTCCACAGAGGATGCCTATTTGATGCTGGAGGCAGCAGGGTCCGTGGTGTTTGTTCCCGGCTATGGCATGGCCGTGGCCCAGGCGCAGCATGTGGTAAAAGAATTGGCCCAGAAGCTGGAGGCGGCAGGGGCGGAGGTCAGCTTTGTGGTGCATCCCGTGGCGGGCCGTATGCCTGGGCATATGAATGTCCTTTTGGCGGAAGCCGATATTCCTTATGAGCAGCTGAAAACCATGGATGAGATGAATCCCGCGATGCCCCTTTGCGATATTGCGATTGTCATTGGGGCAAATGATGTGGTTAATCCCGCGGCGGAAAATGATGAATCCTCGCCCATATACGGGATGCCCATCATCAAGGCATATGAGGCAAAGACGGTGTTTGTGCTGAAGCGCGGCAAAGGCAGGGGCTTTTCGGGCATTGAAAACGAGCTTTTCGGCATGAGCAACACATTGATGATTTACGGCGACGCGAAGGCTACAATATCTGCCCTTGTGGGCGAATTCGCAAGCGAATAAATTTTAACCACGAAAAACACGAAAAGACACGAAAAGAGAGGAGACGTAATTATGAATTCAAAAGTTGTTGTTGTGGGCGTTGGGTCCGTTGGCTCTGCCACAGCTTATGCCATCGCCATTGGGGGGCTGTGTAACGAGTTGGCGCTGGTTGACGTAAACGCAGAAAAGGCAGAAGGCGAGGCCATGGACATCAACCATGCCATGCCGCTGCTGGGCGGCATGAAGGTGTATTCAGCGGGATATGAGGCCTGCGCCGGTGCCGATGTCATCATCATGACGGCCGGCGTGGGGCGCAAGCCCGGCGAAACCAGACTGGATTTGGCGGCCAAAAACGCGGCCATATGCAAGGAAATTACGGAAAATATCATGAAGTATTATAATGGCGGTGTTATCTTAATTGCAACGAATCCCGTTGACGTGATTACCTCCCTTGTGACAAAATGGACTGGCCTGCCAAAAGGCAAGGTTGTAGGCTCCGGCACCACATTGGACAACACGCGCCTTGCGCATGAAATCAGCAAATATCTGAATATTGACGTGCGCAGCGTGCATGGCTATATCCTGGGCGAACACGGCGATTCGCAATTTATCTCCTGGGACCTTTCCAACATCTCCGGCGTGGATGTGGCCACTTATTTCAAGGCGACAGGCCAAAAATTTGACGATGAAGTGAAGGAAAAGATTGCCGCAGACACCAAAACAGGCGGCGGTGCCGTCATCAAGCGCAAGGGCTTCACCAATTTGGGCATTGCCGCCTGTCTGGCGGATGTGACCCAGTCCATACTGGGAAACAGCAACCGCATACATACCGTAAGCACCATGCTGGAGGGCCTGTATGGAATTGACGGCGTGGCCCTAAGTATTTTGAGCATTGTGGGCAAAGGCGGCGTTGTACGGCAGTTGGAATGTCCCCTTTCCGATGAGGAGCAAGCCAAATT
>JAITMW010000133.1 GCA_031277155.1 Clostridiales bacterium
AAGCCCGCCCCGGCGGAGACTTTAAGACTGCGAATGGTAATGACAAAGCCCTCGGGGGCGCAGCGCAGGTCGGCGTTGTCGCTAAAGCTGTATTGGGTTTTGGCCATGCATATGGGCAGACGGCCAAAGCCCAGGCGCTCCAGCTGGCGCGCGATGCGCTTGGCCTCGGGGGTTAAAATCACGCCCTCGCCGCGATAGACGCGCCGTACAATGGCGTTGATTTTATCTTCGATGGATATGTCGGATTCATAGGCATAGGTCAGCTGACTTTGGCCTTCGCACAGGCGCACCACCTCTTTTGCCAGGGCCTCGCCGCCTTTGCCGCCTTTGCCCCAAACTTCGGACAGGGCCACATTTACGCCCAGCGCGCGGCATCTGTCCTCAATTAGCTGCAATTCTTCCTCGGTATCGGTTGGAAAGCGGTTTATGGCTACAACGGCGGGCAATCCAAAGACTTTTGTAATATTTTCCACATGGCGCAGCAAGTTTGGCAGTCCCGCCTCCAGGGCCTTTACATCCGGCGTGCCCAGCGCGTCTTTTTTTACGCCGCCATGGTGCTTCAGCGCGCGCACAGTGGCCACAATCACCACCGCATCGGGCACAAGGCCCGCCGCGCGGCATTTGATATCCAGGAATTTTTCCGCGCCCAAATCCGCCCCGAAACCCGCCTCCGTCACGGTATATTCGCCTAATTTCAACGCCATTTTCGTGGCGGTGACAGAATTGCAGCCATGGGCGATATTGGCAAAGGGTCCCCCGTGTATCAGCGCGGGGGTGCCTTCCAACGTCTGCACCAAATTTGGTTTCAGCGCGTCTTTCAGCAGGGCGGCCATGGCCCCCTGGGCCTTTAAATCAGCCGCCGTGACGGGGGCGCCCTCGCGGTTATAGGCCACAATTATGCGGGCAAGGCGGGCTTTTAGGTCGTCAATGTCGCTTGCCAGGCACAGTATAGCCATAATTTCGCTGGCCACCACGATGTCAAAGCCGTCCTCCCGGGGCACGCCGTTGGCCTTGCCGCCAAGGCCGTTTACGATAAAGCGCAGCTGGCGGTCGTTCATGTCCAGGGCGCGCTTCCAGGTGATTCTGCGGGTATCAATGTCCAGCCCATTGCCCTGATGTATGTGATTGTCCAAAAGCGCGGCCAAAAGGTTGTTTGCCGCGCCAATGGCGTGAAAATCCCCTGTAAAGTGCAAGTTTATGTCCTCCATGGGCACCACCTGGGCATATCCGCCGCCGGCAGCCCCGCCCTTTACGCCGAAAACAGGGCCAAGGGAAGGCTCCCGCAGGGCCACGATGGACGCTTTGCCTATGGCGCGCAGGGCGTCCGAAAGGCCGACGGTGGTGGTGGTTTTGCCTTCGCCCGCGGGCGTGGGATTGATGGCCGTGACCAAAACCAGCTTGCCGTCGGGCTTTGCCGCGTTATCCGCCAGATAGGCATAATCAATCTTTGCCTTGTGATTGCCATATTGCTCTAAGTACTTTTCGTCAATGCCCGCCACCTCGGCAATTTGGCGGATATGGCGCATCTGTGTGGCTTGAGCAATTTCGATATCGGATTTGTATTGCATTTTTATTTCCTCCTTAATGTTATGGTAGATAATGCTTATTCGGTACACAAAATAGATTTTCACATTTATTCTTGTGGCCTTTCCATCTCAACCCTATTTTCATCAACTACGATGACAGGTGCAGTTGATATTTGGAACAATTCAAAAGGCGTGTTGCCGTCATAGTAAATGTAGTGCCAACCTTCGTTCCACCAAATGACACTCGTGTCGTTGACATTGAATCTAAACTGATGCACGAGCGAATTACCGCTGTAAATATAGTAGGAAGAATGAAATCCAATCCCTACGTTGAGCGGGTCTACCTCATCACCAATAGTTGCACTGTTAAATGCACGGACAAAGGCGTCTATTTCATTGCGGTCTGTAATGATTTTTGAATCAGCACCATATGCAGGATTTCCCATTGCCAATACAACTTGGATGGCATCTATATCGTCCAGGTTGATTTTATCATCTAAGAGTGCGTTTGAGGTGCTACAGCCGGAAAACATTAACAGCAGCATAATGCTACTTATGCCGACCAATATTTTTCTTTTCATAACTAACACGCTCCTGTACAAACTATAAATTTTCCGCTTGCATAAGCGACGGGAGCAAGCCCCCGCCCTGCTTTGCATAATAATTTTTTTATTGTGATATAATATAAAAAAGACAATCGCGAAGCGTTTGGCGAAGTTTTTGGCAAATTCTAAAAAAATATGCCTTTATTATAAATCACCCCATTTGCTTTTTGCAAGCAACAATTTAAGAGCATTTGGCCGGCATTTATATTAATTCCTTGCGAAAAAATACAGCCCTCTCGGTTTCAACAAAGCCCAGCCGCAAATGCAAGTCAAAGCTCTCCGTGTTGTCCAGCAGGCAGTCGCTTAAAATTTCGCGGCAGCCGTTTTCCCGCGCCCAATCTTCGCAAAGGGCGGCGAGGGTGGCGGCAATGCCTTGGCCGCGATATGTTGGCTTGACATAAATGGCTTCAAGATAGCCGCAGGTGCCGTCATGCTCCTTGCCGTTTACATATTCGTCGCGCAGCGCGCCATGGCAGACGCCAACGGGCGTTTTGTCGTCCATTGCAAGGAAAAATGCCTGCTTTTTGTCCTTAAAGCGCGCCCTGTTTTCGTCAAACAGGCGCAGCTCTTCATATGTGTCGAATTCATATAATTCGCAGAGCAATTTGGTCAGCGCTTCGATGTCGTCATATCGTCTGGCTCTATAATATATCAGCTTTTCCGTCATTTTCAACACTCCTTTGCGCCGCACGCAATGTATTTCGCAGAAGCACCGCCCGCGTCATAGGCCCGACGCCGCCCGGCACAGGCGTGATATGCGAAGCAACCTCCGCAACACTGTCAAAATCAACATCGCCGCAAATTTTGCCGTCTTCGTTTCGGTTTATGGCCACGTCAATGACGACGGCCCCGGGTTTTACCATGTCGGCTGTAATAAGCCCCGGTTTTCCCACGGCGGCCACCAAAATATCAGCCTGGCGCGTCATGGCGGTTAAATCCGGGGTGCGGCTGTGGCATATGGTCACTGTGGCGTGGCGATGCAGCAGCAAAAGCGCCTGGGGTTTGCCCACGATATTGCTGCGGCCAACCACCACGCAATGTTTGCCCGCGGGGTCTATGTCATAATGGTCCAAAATCTCCATCACCCCCGCCGGTGTGCAAGGGGCAAAAACAAAGTCCCCTGTGGTTATTTTGCCCACATTTTCAAAATGAAAGGCGTCTACGTCTTTTTCGGGCGAAATGGCCTGTATCACCGCTTGCTCGCTATATCCTGCCGGCAGAGGCAGCTGCACCAAAATGCCATGCACATCGGGCCTGGCGTTAAGCTCTGCAATCAGCGCAAGCAGGGCCGCCTCTCCCGCGTTTGCGTCCAGCGCAAATTCATAACTTGTGATGCCGCAGGCCGCGCAATCCTTTTTCTTGGCGTTTACGTAAATGCGGCTGGCCGCGTCGTCCCCCACAATGACAACGGCAAGGCCCGGGGCCCGTTTGCACGCAGCCGCCTGTTTTGCCACCTCGCGCTTTACCCGGGCCGCAAGAGCCTTGCCGTCCAAAATTATTGCCGCCATGTTCCATCCTCCTCGTTTTGAGTCATTTGCAATCATTATACAATAAATGCCGTGTTATGACAACCCCTCGGCCATTTCCACCCTATCTTTGCCCGCTTTTTTCGCGCGATACAGCGCCCTGTCCGCCTCGTCCACAAAATGCCTCAAACAGCCATATTCATAAGGGGTGACGCAGTTTATGCCTATGCTGACTGTCACATGCATGTCTTCGGGCCTTATGCACGGAAAAATGTGGGCCTTAACAGCTGTGCGCAGCCTTTCCGCCACCACATACGCGCCGAAGGAATTTGTGCCCGGCAAAAGTGCCGCAAGCTCTTCGCCGCCCCAGCGCGCCAGCATGTCATTTGAGCGCAGCAGATTCCTCTTTATGATGTTTGCGATGGTTTTCAACACGGCATCACCCTGAAGATGGCCATATGTGTCGTTGTAATTTTTGAAATTGTCAATATCAATCATCAAAATGCTAAGCAGGCCTTTATCGCGCAAGGCCCGCTGCCATTCGTAATTAAGGCGCGTGTTGAAATAGCGGCGATTAAACAGGCCCGTCAACGCGTCCGTGATGCTTAAGAAGTTTATCAGCCTCATTTGGTTTACGATTTGCAGCTGATTTCTCACCCGCAATTTTACGATGGCAGGAGAAAAGGGCTTGTAGATATAATCTGCCGCGCCTAAAGCCAGCCCCTTTTCTTCGGTGATGACATCGCTAAGCCCTGTGATAAAAACAATGGGGATATCGTCGGTTTCGTACATGTCTTTCAACCTCGACATCACCTCAAAGCCATCCATGCCGGGCATGATAATATCCAGCAAGATAAGGTCGGGCAAAAGCTCCTTGGCTTGCTCTATGGCCCTTGCTCCGTCCTTTTCCGCATAAAGCGTATAATCGCTGCCCAAAATTTGCGTCAGGGCGGCAATGTTAAGCACATCATCATCGACAATCATCACTGTGTTTTTCTTGGCCAATTCCGGCATCACTTGGCCCATCATCCTATTGTCCATTTTCGCACATCCCCGCTAAATTCCCAATATACGGCTTTCCGCCTCTTTTTTGAATTGGTTTGTGTAGAGATTATAGTAATGCCCGCGTTTGCGCAGCAGCTGGCTGTGTGTGCCTTGCTCCAATATTTTGCCCTCGTCTATCACCAGTATACGGTCACAAAAGCGTATGGTAGACAGCCTGTGGGCCACAATAAAGCTGGTGCGCCCTTCCAAAATTTTGAAAATGGCGGATTGTATCTTGGCTTCTGTTTGGGTGTCGATGCTGCTTGTGGCTTCGTCCAGCACAAAAATCGCGGGGTCTTTGATAATGGCGCGGGCAAAGGAAACCAGCTGCTTTTCGCCTGTGGACAGACGCCCGCCGCCTTCGCCCACGTCGCTGTCAAAGCCTTTTTCCATTTTCATGATGAAATTATAGGCATCCACAATTTTGGCGGCCCGGACAATCTCCTCATCCGTGGCTTCCAGCTTGCCATAGCGTATATTGTCGCGCACGGTGCCCGAAAACAAATGCGGGCTTTGCAGCACATAGCCCAAATTGGACTGCAACCAAATTTGCGGCCTTTCGCGATAATCCATGCCGTCAATCAGGATTTGGCCGCTCGTTGGCTCGTAAAATCGGCATAGCAAATTCACAATGGTTGATTTTCCGCTGCCCGTTTCGCCCACAAGCGCAATCTTTTCGCCGGGGCGCACGTCCAAATCAAAATGCGACAGCACCTTTTCGCCTGTTTTGTAGTGAAACGACACATCCTTGAAGGTGATATTCCCTTTGATTTTATCCCAGGTTTCGGGCTTGGGATTTTCAAAATCACCGTATTTCGCAATTATCTCGTCACTGTCCACCACATCCGGCGCAGCCTCCAGCAGGGAAACCGTGCGCTCCGCACTGGCTTGGGCGGCCTGCATTTCGCTTAAAACCCGCGCAATTTCCATAACAGGCTCTGACATTTGCATGACATAGGACACAAAGATGGTAAGGGTGCCCAGGGATATCACGCCGCCCATCACGGCCCTGCCGCCTTCCCCAAGGATAAGGGCGACGCCGATGCCCGTAAGGGAAAGCACGATGGGGAAATATACCGCGCCGATGGTGGCGGCCTTTATGCTGGCTTTGCGCATACCGCCGGACAATTCCTCGAATTCTTCAAAGTTTTTTTGCTCTCGAATAAGCGTCTTCGTGGTCTTTGCGCCCGATATGCCCTCGTTATAGGCCCCGGTTATTTTGCTGTTCAGCTTGCGGCTTTCCCTATGGGCCTTTAAAATGCGCTTTTGGAAATATACGGACGCAATAACAAGAAATGGCACAATGGCCAGCATTATTAGCGTAAGGCGCACATCCGTAAACAGCATAAACACAATGAAAGCCAGCATCATGAAGATGCCGTGGACAATATCCACAACGCCCCATGAGACAATTTCGCCCAGGCGGAAGGTGTCCGACGTGAGGCGCGCCATTATCCAGCCCACAGGGGTGTTGTCAAAATACGAAAACGAAAGGTTTTGCAGCTTGTGAAAGGCGGCCTCGCGCACGTCGGCGCTGACGTCGGCGTCAATGCGCCCCGCAAGGAAGATAAACGCAAAGACGGTGACGGCCTGAAACACTATAAGGCCGGCATAAATCGCAATAAAGGCCGGCAGGCTGCTTAAATCCCGCGGCTCTACGATATTGTCAATGGCATATCCCGTCATCTGGGGAAAAATTGCCCCAACCACCGCCAGCAGCACCGAAAACAAAAACAACAGCACAAAATTTCTTTTGTATTTTGCGCAAAAGCTAAACAATTTTTTCCAGAGGCTGATGTCAAATGACTTTGTATAGTCCTGCTCTTCAAAATAGTTATCCATGGGCGCCCACCGCCTCTCCTTCAAAGTCCTTTTCTATCATGGACTGTATCTCCCAAATGCGCTTGTACAGGCCATCCCGCGAAAGAAGGTCCTCATGCGTGCCCTGGTCTGTCAGCTTGCCGCCCTCTATCACAAAAATTCTGTCGGCATCCATAAGGGTCGTAATGCGCTGGGAAATTATAAAGGTGGTGACATTGCTTTCGCGCTCTGCCAAGGCCCCGCGGATTTGCGCGTCGGTTTCTGTGTCCACCGCCGAAAGGGAATCGTCAAAAATAAGCATTTCGCTGTTTTTAATCAAGGTTCTGGCAATGGCAACGCGCTGCTTTTGCCCGCCGGACAGCGTAACGCCCCGCTCGCCCACCATGGTATCATATCCGTCTTCAAATTCTTGGATAAAATTGTGGGCGCTGGCGGTTTTTGCGGCTTCGATAATTTCGTCCTTGGCCACATTGTCCCTGGCCATTTCCAAGTTAAGCTGTATGGTCTTGGAATACAAAAAAGGCTCTTGTAAAACAATGCCCACCCTGCGGCGCAAATGGCTCTTTGAAATATTGCGCAGCTCCCTGCCGTTAATGGTGATGCTGCCGCTTTTATAGTCATACAGGCGCAGCAAAACATGCATCAGGGTGGACTTTCCCGCCCCTGTTGCACCCAAAATCGCGATGGTCTCGCCCTTTTTTATTGTAAACGACAGCTTGTCAAAGATTTTGCGGTCTTTAATGCCCTCGTATTCAAAATCCACATTGTCAAATATGATGTCGCCCCGCAAATCGTGGGGCGCGGCCCCGGGCGTGTCCTTTTCCGCCGGCGTGTCCAAAATTTCATATACGCGGCCCAGGGCGACCTGTGTGCGCCCAAGGTCCGAAAGCACGCGCCCCAGCTGCCGCACGGGCCACACCATCATGCCCGTGTTGATGCTGAAAACCACAAGCTGGCCCGCTGTAATCTGGCCGCTGTATGTGAAATATATGCCCGCCACAAAAACCAGCAAAACCTGCGCCAGGCACAAAATATCCGAAGAGGACCAATACCAGGACAAATATCGCATTTGCTTGAATTGCAAGCCGCGAAATTCATTATTTTTGTTGATAAACTTTTCCACTTCAAAGCGGGCACGCCCAAAGGCGCGCACAACGCGCACCCCGGTGATGCTCTCTTGCAGCACCGTGGTCAGCTCTCCCTCGGCTTCTTCGGCCTGCTTAAACACCCTGCGCACATTTTTGAAAAATATATACGAAAAAATGAAAATTACAGGCAAAAAGGCCATGGCGACAAATGTCAGCGCCGTGTTTATCGAAAACATAACCACCAAGGCAAAGCCCGGGAAAAACAAGGCCCTGGCAATATCTACCATTTGATGCTGCAAAAACCGCCTTGTCACCTCTACGTCAGAGGTGCATCGCTGTATTAAATCGCCGGTTTTAACATGCACATGATAGTTATATGGCAATTTTTGGATGTGATTATACAGCCTGTCTTTCATTCTTTTGGCGGTGTTTTCGCCGCCCAAAGACATAGTCCGCTGACGGCCAAAAACACATATGGCCACAAAAAACTGAAAGATGCAAAAGGCAATGGCGGCCAGCCATATATTTGCCTGCCAAGCCTCTATACCGCCCAAAAGCCATACCATCCATGCCACCAAAAAGCTGGGGTCAAATATGCGGTCCCCAAGCACATTGTCAATTACAATGCTGGTGACAAGGGGTGCCGCCATATTTGAAAAGGCGCTGCCTGCCTGAAAGCTGATGCCCAGCGCAAACAGCCACAAATTGCCCTTCAGCAGCTTATGTAAACGCTTGAATGTTAAAATATAAATCCCTCCGTTGTTTAATAATCATCAGTGATGCCGTGTTGTCATTTGTATTGATTGTCATATTGATTACCCCCTTTCGGTCAGATTTATACTACGTGGCTTTTCATTATACCGCAAATATCACTCGGCGTCAAACCCATCACACAATTGTCATTGTTTTGTCATGGTCTTGCCAGAAATGCTTTTACAATCGTGCTGATGGTCTCTACGGCAAGGACAATCAATATAATTCCCAATACAACCAAATAAGGCCGCGCAAACAGCCCAAACAGCCACATATCACTGTCTTGATAAAAGATGCCGTCCAAAAGGTTTATAAATTCGGGATTGATAATATTGTTGCCAAAAATTGCTATAGCGCACACGGCAATCAAAACATTGGCAATCACCGTAACCGCCGCCAGCCGCATGGTGTATCTGCCCTCTATCAGCTCCACAATATGCGCGCAAATTCCGAAAATGGCCCAAAGCACAATGGGAAGCCAGAGACCGCGCAGCATCTCGATATTAAAAACAGGCATCCAATTGCCGTCCGCCCGCGCGCTGACAATATGCGGATATCCCAGCAAAACAACCGCAAAGGCAATTGAAAAGATAATGCCGAAAATTGCCTCGCCTCTGCTGATGCGCCCCTTTGCCTCGGGCACTTCGGGCAGTGATGACAGCATATCGCCCCCATCGCTCAAATTGGTTTTGTGATGGTCAAATATGGCGAAAATTATGGTGATTATGGTGAAAGCCATCACCGTTGCGCCGACGATGTTCGCAATTATTTGAAACACAGAGCCAATATTCAGCATGTCGCCCAAGCCCAGAAACAACCCAATGACGCCAATGCCGCCAATGACGGCCGCCACAATAGGCAGCACAATGCGCAGCACATGCTTATATGTCAAAAAATATGTGCCGCTGATAAGGGCCGTGCGCTTGTCGCCGCAATACTTCAGCGCAAGCTCTTCCGGCGGCCCAAGCTCTGCCAGCACATCCCTGATGTCCCCCTCGCCGTGGGTCTGGGCATTGCCCGCGCGGCGCCCTTCCAGCATTTCCGAAATAAGGCCGTCCAATTCTTTTGCCACATCCGCCTGCTGTCTGGCGGGCAAATGGCGGCAAACGGCATAAACATAGCGTTCTTGCAAATCGTTTTTCATGATATCTCATCCTCCAAAATATTGTTAATGCTTTGCACGGCGTCATGCCAATGCGCCTTTAATTCCAGCAAAACTTCCCGGCCAAATTCCGTCGTTCTGTAATATTTGCGCGGTTTTGCGGTGTCCGTGTTCCAGGCGCTCTCCAGCAGGCGCTGGCCCTCCATCCGCCGCAAAAGCGGATAAAGCGTGTTTGCCTCTATCGCAATACCGCTGTCGGTCAAATCAGACACCAAATTATATCCATAAGCAGGCCGCCGCAGCTTGGCCAAAACGCACAAAACAACTGTGCCGCGGCGCATCTCAAGCAAACAGCCGGATATCACCTCTGTTTTGTCCATAACATCACCTCCATGATAATATTAAATTCATTATACTGTACGACACACATTATGTCAAGAAAAAAATACCGCAATTTTAAAAATACTTAAACCGCGATATTTTTCGTGAACTTTCGTGACTTTCGTGGTTTAATACTATTGGGCCGCCCTTTGCCGCCCGGACAACTTCGCCCTCACATCCCGCGGAAGCACACCGCTCATAAACATCACCACAAGCAGATGATACGCAAGGTCCGAAATTTCCTCGGCCAGCTCGATTTTATTGCCATTTTTCGCGGCGATGATTGTCTCCGCGGCCTCCTCTCCAATTTTTTTCAACGCTTTGTCAATGCCCTTCTCAAGCAGATAATTGGTATACGATTTTTCCTTGGGATTTTCATGCCTGTCCATAATTTGGGAGTACACTTCGTCTATGACGCTAAATTCCGCAAGTGCATCGCCAAAGCAGCTGTAAGACCCCGTATGGCAAGCCCCCGCGCCCGTCTGCTCCACCAAAATCAAAAGGGCGTCGGCATCACAATCGAAACACATGCCTTTGATTTTCTGCACATTGCCGGATGTTTTGCCTTTGTGCCACAGCTCGTTTCGAGAGCGGGACCAAAAGCATGTTTCGCCATGCTCCAGCATATGGTCATAGCTCTCCTGATTTACATAAGCCAGCATCAACACCTTGCCCGTATAAAAATCCTGTACAACGGCAGGTATCAGCCCCTCTATTTTGCGCAGGGCACACCGCTCCTTTTCATTTCACGCTTTATGTCGGCCACAGACGCCTTTCCGTAATGCAGCAGGCTTGCCACAAGGGCGGCGGCACAGCCGGTTTCTTTGAAAACGTCAATAATATGGCCAACCTTTCCGCATCCGCCGCTGGCGATAACAGGGATGTTTACACTATCCGTCACGGCCCTTGTCATTTCAATGTCATAGCCATCCTGAACCCCGTCACAATCCATGGATGTAAGCAAAATTTCGCCCACGCCGCGCATTTCACACTCTTTCGCCCACTGAATCAAGTCAAGCCCCGTGTCGTCCCGGCCGCCCCTGACAAAAACATTAAAACCGCCGCCCGTCTTTTTGCCGTCAATCGCGGCCACAATGCGGCTTTTGCCAAACCGGGCCCTTGCTGCGTCAATCAGCTCGGGATTGGCCACAAATGCCGAATTTACGGACACCTTGTCCACCCCTGACGCAAGAATTTTGCGCATATCATCAATAGAGCGCATACCGCCGCCCACAACCACCGGAATTTTAACCTGCTTTGCTATTTGCTCAAAAAGCCGATAATTGGCATCCCTTTTTTCAATGGTCGCGGTAATGTCAAGCAGGACAATCTCGTCGGCCCCTTGCGCTTCATACAGCTTCGCAATTTCAACAGGGTCGCCGATATTCTTTAAGTCAACGAAGTTTACCCCTTTAACCACCCTGCCGCCCATAATATCAAGGCAGGGGATTATCCTCTTTTTCAGCATGGCGGGCAAATTCACCCTGTTTTCGTAATGGGCCTTGCCCACAATTATGCCGTAATAATCCAGCCCTTTTTTAATGTGGGCCTCGCTGCTGACTCCGCCCGAAACAATGACATTGACGCCCGCAATTTCTGCGTAAATATCCCAATTGGGAGAGGTCAAGGTGCCGTCCCTGGAAATGTCTGTGACGACAATAATCCTCACGCCAATCTCTTTTAGCCTCTCGATAAATTCAAGATAATCCACGCTGCTGTCCTCAAGCCAGCCGCCGGTCTGCACCTTGCCGTCTCTCACATCCACGCCGACGACAATCCTCTCGGCGCCGTATTTTTCAATCATTTCCCGCACGAATTCAGGATTTTTCACCGCAATTGTGCCAAGTATCACCCGGTTTATGCCAATCTCATCAAGATAGCGCGCCACCGTCCCGGCATTTCTGATGCCGCCGCCAAGCTGTATGGGAATATCCACCCTTTTGCGTATTTCCCGTATGGCTTGGATGTTTTCCGTGCCGCCGCTTTTGGCGCCGTCAAGGTCAACCAAATGCAGATATCTGGCGCCCATTCTTTCAAAGTCGGCGGCCAAATCCGCAGGATTTTTGCTGTAAACAGTCTTTTGGGCATAATCGCCCTTGTACAGCCGCACAGCCTCGCCATTTTGCAAATCAATTGCCGGAATTATCACTTAAATTACCCCCTTTGTGGATGTTGCGCCGCCAGCGGCCGTCATCGCCTGTTTCAGCGCATGGCCCGCCGCCTTAAAAACAGCCTCGCATTTGTGATGCTCGTTTTTGCCGTAAAGCAGGTTGATATGCAGGGTTATGCCCGCGTTAAAGGCAAAGGCGCGGAAAAATTCCTCAAGCATTTCGTCTTTGACATCCGCATTAAACACGAGAAACGGGCGGCCCGAAATATCAATATCAACCTGGGCCAAACATTCATCCATTGGTATGCGCGCAGAGCCATAACGGGCAATGCCCGCCTTGTCCCCCAGCTTTTCGGCAAGGGTGCGCCCCAGGACAATGCCAACATCCTCGATGGTGTGGTGGATGTCGATATGCAAATCGCCTTTGGCGCGGATTTCCAGCCCAAGCCCGCTTCTAAAGGCGAAAAGCTCCAGCATATGGTCATAAAATCCAAC
>JAITMW010000011.1 GCA_031277155.1 Clostridiales bacterium
CGAGTGCTATTATCAAACAGATACGATTTACGTACTTGCAGCAACGGTAAAGCGGTGTTCTGTTATGCTTGAAATGTCGAAAAATGAGCCAAGTTCATGTACCAATGGATTTTTATGAATAGACTCCGTTGCATTCATAAAATCATCCATAGATTCATAGACAAGTATGTCTGCCCACATTTCGCCATCTTTAAGCAATGTCCATGAAACAAAGCCTTTTGTTTTGAGGCTGGAATCATTGCTGAATTTCTCCGCAACACGTAAAAAATCTTGTTCTGACTTTCCTTCCTTCAATTTGTACGAATGGTAAATGTGAACACGAGCCATAATTCATTTCTCCTTTTTTATTTTATCGTACCATACTTAACTGGACAGCGGTTTGTTTTGCCGCCGCGTGAAGCACGGCAACGTACAAAATCCACATTCATATCATACCACACAATGATGCCCAATTTCTACCTCAAATTCCCCACTCTTTAACAGCATAAGATAAAAATCGCCATGACAGCATTGTCATGGCGATATGTGTTGTATTATTCTTTGGGCAGATAGTCAAACAGGGTCTTTGGCGGGTAGACATTGCGCGCTTCATGCTTGGTGTGCAGCAACTCGTGGGCTTTGTGGCCGCCGGGTTCGCCCAGGAAGCTGTCATAAATTTCCTTGACCACGGGATTGTCGTGGGACTTTCTGTATTTGGAATTCTTGTCGATATTGCGAAGGACATCGGCGCGAAGGGCGGGTATGTCATACTCGTTGCGCATATAGCCCGGCACATTCGGCTGGCCGCCGCCGCCGACACAACCTCCCGCGCAGCCCATAATTTCGATGAAATGATATTCGCGCTCGCCGCGCTTTACCATATCCAGCAGCTCCTTGGCCCTGGCGGGGCTGGACGCAACAGCCACGCGGACGGTTTGGCCGCCAAGATTATATTCCGCTTCTTTGATGCCTGCCGTGCCGCGCACTTCTTTATAATCCAGCGCGTCCAGGGATTGGCCTGTCAAGGTATCGGCAGCGGTGCGCAGGGCGGCTTCCATAACGCCGCCGGATGCGCCAAAGATATGGCCGGCGCCGGATGCCACGCCAAAGATGGGGTCAAATTCGCTGTCGGCAAGATTTTTAAAGTCAATTGCGCTTTGCTTTATCATGCGGGCAAATTCTACGGTGGTGATAACCACGTCAACATCGGGATATTTTGTGGCGTTAAAGCCCGGCGTCTCGTCCCCCCGCGTAATTTCAAATTTTTTGGCGGTGCAAGGCATTATGGTGGCCACAAAGATATTTTTGGGGTCTATTCCCATTTTTTCGGCATAATAGGTCTTCATTAACGCGCCGTACATGCCCTGGGGGGATTTTGCGCTGGAGAGATTCGGCACATATTCGGGATAATAAAACTCCAGAAACTTTACCCAGCCCGGCGAACATGACGTAAACATCGGGAAGGGGCCGTTGTCTTTGAATCTTTGGATAAATTCATTGGCCTCTTCCATTATTGTCATATCAGCGGCGGTGTCTATGTCAAACACGCCGTCAAAGCCCATCAGGCGGCAGGCCGAGACAACCTTGCCCTGCACATTTGTGCCCATGGGCATACCGAAAAGCTCTCCCACTTGGGCGCGTATGGAGGGCGCGGGGGCCACAACCACATGCATATCGGGATTGCTTAGGGCATCCCATATTTTTTGCGTATCGTCTTTTTCCGTCAGGGCCGCCGTGGGGCAAACCTGCACACATTGTCCGCAATCTATGCAAGATGTGGAATTTACGGGCAGCGAAAAGGGGCTGCCGATATAGGTGTCAAAGCCGCGGCCGTTACGCCCGATGACGCCCGTCACCTGGGGGCCGTTGCACATGGCCACACAGCGGTTGCAGAGGATGCATTTGCTGTTGTCGCGGGTGATGGCCTTTGAGGATGTGTCAATGGCCGGCACAATATTGTTTTTTTCGTCGCGAAAGCTGGTATTTTCGTAGTGATATTGCTGCGCGTCATATTCAAAGGCCAGGGTTTGCAGCTCGCAATTGGTGCTGCGCGGACAGGACAGGCAGTCCATTCGGTGATGCGACAGCAAAAGCTCTAAATTGGTTTTTACGGCTTTGCGAACCCGTGGCGAATTGGTTGAAATTTCCATGCCGTCAGCCGCGGGGAACATGCAGGCCGCGGCAAGATTTTTCATGCCCGCAACCTCAACCATGCAGACGCGGCACGCGCCAACCTCATTGACCTCTTTCAGAAAGCACAGCGTGGGTATGCGTATGCCAACCTGCCTGGCGGCCTCCATAATGGTTGCGCCTTCGCGCACTTGGGTTTCTTGGCCATTTATTTTTAAAGTGATTGTCTTTGTCATTTCGGCAATCGCCATGTATCCTACCTCCTCATCAATTGTCTTCAATTGCGTCTTGCATAATTTGCTTAACTTGCTCTAATTTTTCCGCTTTTTTCTCTTGGTCTTCTTCCTTCTCAACTTCTTCCACATGCAGCAAAAGAGAGCGCATATAAGATTTGAATTGGCTATTGGTCAATCCCATAGTTATACCTCCTTATACTATGCTGACTGCTTTTTCAGGCTTAACGGGACATTTTTCGTAGCATATGCCGCATTTGATGCAGACGTCCTGGTCGATGATGTGTATCTCGCGCCTTTCGCCGTGTATGCAGCTTACGGGGCAGGCCTTCGCGCAAAGCGTACAGCCTATGCACTTATCATTGATGACATAGCGCACCAAATCCGCGCAAACCCGGGCGGGACAGCGGTGGTTTTCGATATGTTCGATATATTCATCGCGGAAATGCTCCAATGTGGACAACACAGGGTTTGGCGCCGTTTGGCCCAGGCCGCAAAGGGAATTTTCCTTGATGAAATTGGACAATTCCACAAGTTCGTCCAAATCTTGAATCTTGCCTTTGCCGCGGGAGATTCTTTCCAAAATTTGGTATAGGCGCTTTGTGCCCACACGACACGGCGTGCATTTGCCGCAGCTTTCGTCAACAGTAAATTCCAGGAAAAATTTGGCGATATCAACCATGCAATTGTCCTCATCCATGACGATGAGGCCGCCGGAGCCCATCATGGAGCCAAGGGCCAGCAGATTGTCAAAGTCTATAATGGCATCATACTGCGTCTCCGGAATACAGCCGCCGGAGGGGCCGCCCGTCTGCGCCGCCTTAAATTTTTTGCCGTTTGGTATGCCGCCGCCAACTTCTTCAACCACCTCGCGCAGCGTGATGCCCATGGGCACCTCTATCAACCCCACATTTTTAACCTTGCCCGCGATGGCAAAAACCTTGCTGCCTTTGGACTTTTCCGTGCCCATGGAGGCAAACCAATCCGCCCCGCGCAGCAAAATTTGCGGGATATTGGCAAATGTTTCCACATTGTTGATGATGGTGGGCTTGCCCCAAAGGCCTTTAACGGCGGGATATGGCGGGCGCGGCACAGGCTCGCCCCGGCCGCCCTCTATGGACATCAGCAGGGCCGTCTCCTCGCCGCAAACAAAGGCGCCGGCGCCCGGCTTTATTTTCACGTCAAAGTCAAAGCCCGAATCAAAGATATTTTTGCCCAGCAGGCCCTTTTCCCTGGCCTGCCCAATGGCTATTTCAAGACGTTTTATGGCGACCGGATATTCGGCGCGAACATATAGATACCCCTCGTCGGCACCGATGGCATAGGCCGCAATTGCCATGGCCTCCAGCACGGCATGGGGGTCGCCTTCCAAAATCGAACGGTCCATAAAGGCGCCCGGGTCTCCCTCGTCGCCGTTGCATACGATGTATTTTTTGCCGGGAGGCTGTGCCGCCGCAAAGGACCACTTCAGGCCCGTCGAAAAGCCCGCGCCGCCGCGCCCGCGAAGGCCCGAGGCCTTAACAACGTCAATAACTTCCTGGGGGGTCATGGTTTTCAGCACCTTGTACAGCGCCTGATATCCGTCATGGGCAATATATTCTTCAATAATTTCGGGGTCCAGGATGCCGCAATTTCGCAAGGCCACGCGCAGCTGCTTTTTGAAAAAGCCCGTTTCTTCAAAGGGAATAATTTCGTCGCCCACAAAGGCCTCGCTGTATACAAAGTCGCGCACAATATCGCCTTTCATGATATGTTCGTCAAAAATTTGCTCGGCCTTGTCCATATCAACTTGCTCGTAAAAAATGCTGTCGGGATATAAAATTACGACAGGGCCAACGGCGCAAAGGCCAAAACAGCCGGTTTTTACAACCTTGACAACATCAGATTTGCCGTTTTCTTTGGCCTTTTCCTCAAACATCGTAATCAGCTTGCCTGCGTCTCCCGCGAGGCAGCCCGTGGAAGCGCATACTACAATATGATTTTCATGGGGATGCTCTGCAATTTGCTTTTCGATTTGCTCTTTCATTTCAGGCAATTTGTGCAAATCATGCGCCAAAAAGCGTATATTTATGTCTATTTCAGAATTTTTCTTGATTTCATTCAGCTGCTCAAGGGTCTTTATCATTGCCATTGTCGTCAATCCTCCTTATTGTCAAAGTTATTCGGGCTTTGGATATTGCGCCAAAACTCCCGCCACATCTTCGCTGTATATCTTGCCATGCACATCTTCGTTGATGGTTAAAACAGGGGCCAGGCCGCACACGCCAATACAGCGGCAGCCATCCAGCGAAAACATCATGTCCGGGGTACATTCGCCCGGCTTGATGCCCAATTGTATCCCGAATTGGTCCAGCATAGCGCCCGCGCCCTTAACATAACAGGCCGTACCCATGCACACATTGATTCTATATTTGCCTTTGGGCGCCAAGAAAAACTGAGAGTAAAATGTGGATGTGCTGTACACTTGCTCTATAGGCAAATCAAGCCCTTGGGCAATTTTCACCTGCGCCTCGGGCGGCAGATATCCAAAAACCTCCTGCGCCTGCTGCAAAACACCTATCAACGCCCCTTTTACCTCTTTGGACCTGTCGATAATGTCGGACAGACGCTCAAATTGCTCTGTTGTAAAAACAGGAGCCTTCGTAGCCATAAAATCATCCCTTTCTTTGTAGAATGTATATTTTACGGCCGACAAAGAGCAAGCATATCTTTATCGGCCACACAAAATGCCTAATTTAGGGCAAATTATTTCCATAGACAATGGTAACACAATATTGTTAAAAAAGCAACAAAAAAAGTATCAAAAAATTATGCTTTGCCATTGGGTTTGGCCTTATGCATCAATCGAATTTGACAAGCCGCTGCCTTTTTGTTATGCTGTTTTAAAACAAAACCGCACAAGGAGGATTTCGTATGGACAAAACCATAGCATTGATAATTATGGACGGCGTGGCGCTGGGCCCGGACACCCCGGGAAACGCCGTAGCCAAGGCATATACGCCCAATTTGGACTATCTTTTTGCCAACCACCCCTGGACAAAAATCAAGGCCCATGGCACCGCCGTGGGGCTGCCCGCGGACAGCGACATGGGCAATTCTGAGGTGGGGCACAACGCACTGGGCTGCGGCCAAATTTACGCGCAGGGCGCAAAGCTGGTCAATCAGTCTATAGAGACAGGGCAGCTGTTTTTTTCCGAAACATGGAGCGCGCTGGTTAAAAACGCCAAGGACAACGCCGGGACACTGCATTTTATCGGACTTTTGTCCGACGGCAATGTACACTCCAATATCGACCATCTTATTGCCATGGTGACGCAGGCCAAGGGGGAAGGGCTGGCAAAGGTGCGTGTCCATACTCTTTTGGACGGGCGCGATGTTCCCGCCCAATCTGCGCTGGATTATATTGACAAGTTGGAGGCGGTGATGGCAAACCTCAACGACGCGGCCTTTGACGCCCGCATTGCCAGCGGCGGCGGCCGTCAGCGCATCACAATGGACCGCTACGGCGCCAATTGGCCTATGGTAAAGGCCGGCTGGGACACGCATGTACACGGCATTGGCGAGCAATTTAAGACGGCCACAGAAGCCATTACCGTGGCCCGCAATCACGCGCCGCAAATTATTGACCAGGACCTGCCGCCCTTTGTGATTGCCGAAAGTGGCCTGCCCGTGGGCAAAATATGCGACGGCGACAGCGTTGTGCTGTTTAATTTCCGGGGCGACAGGGCGATTGAGCTTTCACAGGCCTTTGACCTGGATGATTTTGACAAGTTTGACAGGGGGGCCAATCCCAAGGTGTTTTACGCCGGGATGCTGCAATATGACGGGGATTTGCTTTTACCCAAAAATTTCCTGGTGGCGCCGCCAAATATTACAAATACGCTGTCAGAGGCGCTGGTGGCCGGCGGCATTGCTCAATATGCCGTGTCCGAAACGCAAAAATACGGCCATGTGACATATTTTTGGAATGGCAACAAAAGCGAGAAATTTTCGGAAGAGTTGGAGACATGGCAGGAAATTCCATCGGACATGGTGCCCTTCGAGCAGCGCCCATGGATGAAGGCCGCCGAAATTACCGATTGTGTCATAGAGGCCATAAAGTCCAAAAAATATGGCTTTATACGCGCCAACATGCCAAATGGGGACATGGTGGGCCATACGGGCAGCTTTCAGGCCGCCGAAATTTCCGTGGCCGCCGTGGACCTGTGCATTGGCCGCCTTATTGAGGCCGCCAAAGAGCATGATGTAACGCTGATTGTGGCTGCCGACCATGGCAATGCCGACGAGATGTTTGAAGAGGTGAAGGGGAAAATATCGGTGAAGACCGCCCATACGCTAAACCCCGCGCCGTTTATCATTTTTGATACACAGCGTAAATTTGCCTTTAAGGAGGGCAGTTTCGGCCTGGCAAATGTGGCCGCCACCCTGACACATCTTATGGGCATTGCGCCAAATGATGCCTGGGAAGAATCTATGCTTGAAAATTGATGAGGAAGGAAATTGTTCATGATATTTAGAAATGCCCGGCAGAATGAAGCTGACGTGCTTACGCGACTGACTTTGGCCTCGAAAAGGCATTGGGGATATCCCGAGGAATGGATGAAAATCTGGGAAGATGAGCTGACAATCAGGCCCGCATACATTGCGGAAAATATGGTTGTTGTGGCCGAAGAGGACGCGGAGCTGCTGGGATATATCTCGATTAGAAAACGCGGTGACCAAGGCTTTTTCCTCGACAACCTTTTCATCCGCCCTTCTCATATGAGAAAAGGCATAGGCGAAAAGCTGCTTGCCATTGCGCTTGATTGGTGCAGACAGAGGCGTATTGCGCAGCTTAATGTTTGCTCCGACCCATTTTCAAAGGGCTTTTATGAGAAAACGGGGGCGGCATATATACGCGAAATCCCGTCGGAGGCCATCCCCGGCCGCACCCTGCCTTTTTTTAC
>JAITMW010000134.1 GCA_031277155.1 Clostridiales bacterium
GGCCGCGCGGGAGAAGCTGCGCGCTTCTTCGGGCTGCTGCCTGCCGCATCTGGGTGAGGTGATGCAGCTTGCGCCGAAAAAGCTGGGCGGGGCAAATTTGCAAATGTTTTACGAGATGATGTTTGATTTACAAAATCGACAGATGGCCAAAATTGAGGCTGATTTGGACTGGTTTATAAAAAAGTTTGACTATCGAAACCACGACGCGCCATGGGGCGACAGCAAAGACGCCGCAGAGCGCGCCATACAGCGCCTGGTGTCCGCCAAACCGGCGGCGGCCAATGAAAAAGGGGACAAGCATGGACAGGCATAAATGGCAAGGGCTGACAATGCGCCAAAAAATCGGCTTTATACGGGATTATTATATAGTCCACATCATTGCCGCCGTGTTTGCCGTCGCCGCTGTGGGTTGGGCGCTTAATCATTATGTTTTCAATCCGCCGCCGCGTACCTTCGTCAATATTTCGTTTTATGGGCAATTTGTGTCGGAGGATTTGCGCGGCGCAATGGCGCAAAATTTAACGAATAGTTTGGTGGATGAGGATGCAAATTATGTCGTCGTTGTGGATAATTTTTTCACAACAGGGGATATGCAATTTGACATGGCCATGGCCCAACGCATGGTTGCCATGATGACGGCGCGCGAGGTGGACATCCTCATCATTGCCCCCGGCGAAGCGGATGAATATATTGAGAGGGGATTTGCGCGGGATTTAAGCGACATGCTTCCTGCGCCGATAATCGAGCTTCTTGGTAGCATCGAAAGCTTTTGTTTTTTTAGCAATTTGGCCCGGCAATTTGGCGTAGATTTTCAGGGCTGGACGCTTATTGTAGTGTCGAACACTGTCAGGGATGAACAGGTGAGTGCCTTTCTTGACTATATTCTTGTTTTTTATGAATTGTGTGATTAAATCCGCAAAAAAATGTGTATCCTTAATGTAAAATGATACTGCATGGAAAATTTTGCAAATTTCTTTTGGAATTTCTTTTGGAAAAATCTTGCAATAATTTTCAGGATGTAGTATAATCATAAAAATTGGTTTGTTTTAACAATTTTTTAAATATTTTACATTTTGGAGGGATTGCTTTGGTTCACGACAGCTCTTTGGGAAAAATTAGGATACTTTTGGCAGATGACAACAAGGAAATTTGCGAGATGGTGCAGGGTTTTTTTGAAAAGCAGGGCGACATGGAGGTTTGCGCCTGCGTGCATGATGGCATTGCCGCCGTGGAAGCCATTACAAACCAGGCTCCTGATGTCGCAATAATTGACGGCGTTATGCCAAAGCTGGATGGTCTTGGCGTGCTGGAAAAAATCAGCAATGCGGAAAACAGGCCCATATGCATCATCTTATCCGAGGTGACGCAGGAAAAAATTACAAAAAAGGCCATAGACCTGGGCGCGGATTATTATATGGTAAAGCCCTTTGACCTTGAAATTTTGGCGCAGCGCATACGCCAGCTGCGGGAAAAGGGCGGCGCGGCACAGGGCTTTGTCAGTACGAAAAATGCGGCGACACAGCTTAATATCGAGCAAAAAGTCACCAATATTTTGCATGAAATCGGCGTGCCGGCCCATATCCGCGGATATCACTATATGCGAGAGGCCATAATGATGGCGGTAAATGACATGGATGTTCTTAACTATATCACAAAAGAGCTGTATCCCACCATTGCGCAAAAAATGAACACCACGTCCAGCCGTGTAGAGCGCGCCATACGCCACGCCATAGAGGTTGCGTGGTCCCGTGGGAAAATTGACGCCATTGACAATCTTTTTGGATATACCATCAACAACCACAAGGGCAAGCCGACAAACAGCGAATTTATCGCGCTTATTGCTGATAGGCTGCGTTTGGAGCTAAAGGCCAGCTAGTAGGGGCGGCGTCATGCCGCCCTTGCGGCGTCATGCCGCCCTTGACAAGACCTCTGTTTTTGTGCTAAAATAATTGCAAATGGTATATGGAGGTTGCCTATATGGTTTCCCAAACAGTTGTTTTAAACATGGGCAGCGACGGCTTCAGCACAAAGGTCGCGTCGCAAATTATCCATTATTTGCGCAATTTTGAAAGCACGGTGATAATGAAGCATGATGGGCGCATTGCCAATTGCAAAAGCCTGATTAGCCTGATAAACCTTGGAGCTGAGCCAAATTCTCTCGTAGAGGTTATGGCAGAAGGAAGAAATGAGGCAAGAGAACTTGCGGACTTTGTTAAATTTTTAGAAAACTTTTCGGTGGAATAGGGCGTAAACCGCGCCCTATTTTTTCTTGAAAACAAGCCATTTGCTGGCGACATAGTTTGCAACTATCATGAAGATTTGCGAAATGGCGAAAAACACGATTTCATTAAGGCCGAGGATGTCCACGAAAACAAAGATGATACCCACGGCCATTGCGGAAAATGCCACGCGGGACGACACAAACAGGGCAAATTCGCGGGCAGCGCCGCCGCCCGCCCGCTTGCTGGCAAAAACATATATTTTGTTGACGAAAAAGGCGAAGCAGATGGCCACCGCATTGGCAGCCGCCCCTGAAAGCCACGCGTCAAGGCCCGCGCCGAAGCTGAGGGCAAAATGGACAATGGCGTTGACCAAAGTTGTGACGCCGCCGAAAAAGAGATATAAAATGATTTCGCGATATTTTGTAAAATATTTCATCAGTGCCTTCATTATTTTTTCGCAACCTTTTTGATTATGGCGACTATGCCGTCAATGCCGTTTTGGGCACCGCTTTTTTTCATGGCGGCGGCGTATTTGCCGCGATTATTGAAAGTTTCGCGGACGGTTTGCGCCAAAATGCCGC
The DNA here is from genome assembly GCA_031277155.1 of Clostridiales bacterium. Taxonomy (GTDB): domain Bacteria; phylum Bacillota; class Clostridia; order Lachnospirales; family WRAX01; genus WRBK01. The sequence goes on from JAITMW010000134.1 coordinate 2,804, forward strand.
TGTCAAGACCATCTTCATCAATCACGACAGAAAAGCCCTGCCGCGCGAAGCTCTGCGCATTGAGGATTTGGTCGCCGCGGCTGGCTTTAAGAGACAGCGGTATCAGGATATTAGGCTTGGCCAGCGCCAGAAGCTCGCCCAGAGAATTGGCGCCCGCCCGCGACACAACAATATCCGCCGCGGCATAAAGATGCCCCATGTCCGCCCCTGCGTATTCCATCTGCACATAGCCCGGGCGGCTCGCGGCTTTATCAACATTACCTGCGCCGCACAAATGCACCATATTAAAGTCCGCAAGCAGACCATCCAGCGCGCCGCCCACGCAATTGTTGATGGTAACAGACCCCTGAGAGCCGCCCATAACCATAATCACGGGCTTTTCGTCAGGAAAATTGCAAATTGCAAGGCCCTTGATACGGCTGCCTTCCAAAATTTCCTGCCTTATTGGCGCACCCGCAAGAATCGCCTTGGCTTTTGGAATTTGCCTCATGGTCTCCGGAAAAACACAGCAAACATATGCGGCGTGGGGTATGCACAGCTTGTTGGCCAGCCCCACCGTGATGTCCGATTCGTGAATCACAACCGGCACCTTGGCCAGCCGCGCCGCCAAAACAACGGGCACAGCCACAAAGCCGCCTTTGGAAAACACAATGTCGGGTTTGATGTGCCTGATGGCACGCCGCGCCTGACCCACGCCGCGCACAACGCGCAATGCGTCCGTGATGTTTTTCGCGCTTAAATAGCGGCGCAGCTTGCCGGAGGAAATGCCATAATATGGCAGGCCCGCGGCCTGTACAATTTCCTTTTCCATGCCGGAAATGCCGCCCATATAGCTGATGTCAAAGCCCGCGGCACGAAGGGCGGGCAAAAGGGCGATATTGGGCATCACATGGCCCGCAGTGCCGCCCCCTGTAAGCATAATTCTCATACATCCTACCTCATTTTTAACATATTGCGTTTCGCTCAATTACATGATACAATATAAAGGGATGTTGTGCAAGGACTTTGAAAGGAAAAGGTGATATTTTGAAGCCAAGACATGTTTTATCAATCGCCTTTGTTCTGGTATTTGCCCTGATGCTTGCGGCTTGCGACAATGGGATTTACCAAGCCGAAAATGGCGAAGACGCGCCGCAAATTCCCGTTGTGGAAATTGACGAAACAAACGACTATGCACCCTATGAAGAGAATTACTCCACAGCTGCGGCCTTTCCAATCCCTGATTACATCATAAGCTTGGAAATTTTTCCTGAAGAGCGCCTTGTCAGCGGCGTGGCTGCCATATCTTTCCAAAATATGTCAAGCTATGTTTTGGACAAGATTTTTTTGTCAATTCCTTTCAATGCCTTTACGGAAAATTTTCCATATCCGCCCTTTTTGCCCGTGATGGAAAGCCGCGTTTTTCAGCATGGCCGCGCCTTTGGCAGCTTTGACGTCAATATGGCCACAATAAACCTAAACCCGGCAGAATTTTCCATAGAGGGCACCTTGCTGACAATATATCTGGACGAACATCTGGCGCCGGGTGTGCCCGTGGAAATTGGGCTTGTCTTTACGGCGCATATTCCGCGTATAAGCCACCGGACGGGCGGCAATGATTATGCCATGTGGTTTGGAAATTTTCTGCCGACGCTTCCTGTGCTGACGGAAGGTAATTGGTATATTTATCCATATTATCCCGTGGGCAACCCGTTTTTTACGGCCACCTCGAATTATCATGTCAACATCACGGCCCCGGCTGAATATACCATAGTTTCCACGGGCCTTGGGGTGCGCAGCGAAGGCGAGACAAATGCCGTCACTACCATCACGGTGGACCAAGTGCGCGATTTTGCCTTTGCCGTCCTTTCGCCCACTTACGAATCGCGAGAAATAATCACCGAAGCCGGCGTGGGCATTGCCATATATTTCCGCGGAAATTGGGACGACGACGCAATTGACGCCATCCTGAACACCGCCCGCACTGCTTTTGACTATTTCGAGGCCCGCATTGGCATATATCCGCACCAGAGCTTTGACATTGTGGAGACCGAGATGTTTGTCCACGATGCCATAAAATATCCCGGCATAGTGTTTGTGGACGCGCTGCATATGCGCACGCCGGCGGTGCATGGCTCTATCGCGCGAGATATCGGCCATCAATGGTTTTACGATGTGGTGGGCAACAATCCCGTCACAGAGCCTTGGCTGGCGCATGGTCTTGTCAGCTTTTTGCAGCTGGGGCTGACATTGGACGAAGAGGCCATGTCGGAGCATATGCAGGGAGTGCATCAAAGCTTGCAGCGCGCCCTGTTTTATATTGAACATCCCGAGCTTTTTCGCCATTTGGGCTATTATGCATCCTGGTCGGATTTTCACAATATCCAATTTTTGCGTGGCCAGCTGTTGTTTTACAATCTTTGGCAAAGATTGGGCGACGAGGATTTTGACCAATTCGTCAGATTGTATTATGGGCGATATGCCTTTTCCATCGCCGCATCCCAAGGGCTTATTGCCATTGCCGAGGAAATTTACGGCCAATCCCTGGCGGACTTTTTCGATGAATGGATAAATTCTCCAGCTTTGCCGGAAATTTGATAAACGAGGTAAATAAATGAAAATTACAGCAATATGCGCACCATCGGGGCCGGATTTTGGGCTTAACGCGGCCTTTGCGGTGGTTTGCGACACATTGACCGAATTGGGTGAGGAAATACAGACCGTGGATTTATCCACGGCGGGTCTCACATATTATGACGGCGGCGCGTCCGACACGGCCCATGCTCTGATGGAGGGTCTTAAGGGCGCGGACGGCCTAATTTTTGCTTGCTCTGCTGTTTTTCACGCGCCTTCCGCGCTGATGCATACCTTTGTGGAATATTTTCAAAGCCCAATGTATCAAAATCTTATTAAGCAAAAAAACTGTCTGCTGCTTAACATTTCTCAGGATGGGGGCGAGCGCGCCGCGGCAGAACAGCTTTCACGTATGCTGGGCACCCTTGGGGCAATTGATGTGGTGCGCATTTCTTTGGATGTGGTATTGGCGGATGTGGCCAGCCCCTATGTCGTAGAATTGATTGAGAGGCAGACAGAGGATTTTTATCGAATCCTGCGGCAAAAGCGCAAATATTTTCTGCCGCTGCCGGATAGGCGAAAAGTGGACAGAACCCCGGATTACAGCGAGCCCGTCATTACAAGGTCCGATTCTCAAGAAATTGACGTGCTGTATAAAAAGCACAATCTGGATAGCATTAACGAATCTGCGCAAATGGATATAAACAAAATTGCGGCCATGTTTGCGAAAAAATATGTGGCCAGCGAAAGCGAAAATGTGGCCATCATCGTGGAAGACAAGGCGGCGCCCGACAAACCGGCCCGAGAAAAGCCCGCCCCGGCGGCGCCCTCCTCAAAAAGCTGCAAGCAGTTGACAGCCAGCCTACCGCATTATTTCAATCCCCAGCTTGCTAAGAATTTGGATGCCGTGATACAGCTTGACATCTCCGGTAACGGTGGCTTTTCGGGCCATCTGGCAATATCCGGCCAAAATTGCGTCTTCCATGAGGGCGGCGCGGAAAAAAATGACATAATTGTGATTGCGGACACCAATGCCTGGACGGACATCCTAAAAAAGAAAACCACGGCGCAAAAAGCCTTTATGACAGGCAAGCTGAAGGTGCGCGGCAACTTTGTGCTGCTTACGAAGTTTGACCAGCTGTTTAACAAAATTCCGTGAAATTAGCTTTTGCGCGGCTTGATTTTCGTAATTATCATTCCGATAACAACCACCACGCCGCCAACAAAGGCCAGGGGCGGCACATGCTCCCCAAGCCAGAAAAACGCGATGATGATGGTCAAAAAGGGTGAAAGATATAAAAAGCTGGTGACATATACGGTTTTTTCGGCCCTGTTGAGGGCATAGCCCCACATGAAATAGGCGATGGCGGCGGGAAACAGCCCAAGGTATGCCACCACAATATTTGCCGTCATTGGTGCCGTGGGCAGCTCCCGAATCAAATTCGGCAAAAAGACGCACATAAACAGCGTGCCAATGGCGATGGGATAGGCCGTCACCTGCATCACGCTGTATTTTTTCAGCAAGTGCCTTTGGATGACGATGAAAACCCCGGCGGAGACGGCGGCGGACAAAAGCAGCCAAACGCCGAAGTTGACTTCAAAATCCGTAACCTGGGTCATGGCGATTATCACAATGCCCGCAAAGCTGACCAGCACGCCGGCCCAAACCGTGGCCCCGGCCTTTTCTTTTAGAAAGACTATTGTCATAATGAGGGTGAACACAGGCGCCGCCGCAATGATAAAGCCGCTGATGCCCGATGTCACCATGTCCGTCCCCGTGTTAAACGCCCACATATACAAAAACAGGCCCACAAAGCCGCAGGTGATAAACAGCGGCAAGTCCTTTCTTTCGGGCAGGGGCACTTTTTTTATTGCGCAATATGTAAGAAGCAGGGCGGTGGCTATGAAAAATCGAAACAGCATCAGGGCCTCGGGCGAAAAATAGTCCAGGGAAAATTTAACCGCCGGAAAGGCGGAGGACCAAAACAGCACCGTCCCTCCGGCGGCTATATATGGCATGATTTTTGAGCGTAATGATTTTTGCTTATTGGTCGTCATACTTATCCCTACTGATGTCATCCTCGATTTTCCCAATCCGCCCTTTTGCCCCATGCAAAGCCGATACCCGCGCAAACTGCCATACCAACTAAAGGAAGGCCGACGATTATGCCATAAACGCCATAATTGCGCATCCAATATACGCCAATCACGAATATCGTTATGATGATTCCATAGCCAAGCATATTAAGTATCAAAAGCTTTTTGCCTGACAATGGGGCCCTAAGTTTAATTCTTTGACGTACTACAGCTGATAGCGGGACAAAGGCAACTGAGGTGGCCAAAATGCCTAGCCAGTATAAGCCGAAGAACAACGAGGCGATACCTATTGCTAAAATTATCCAGCCAACGCTTTCTGTACGCCTAATTTGCATAGCGCACAGCGGCCTCTACCAGCGCTTTTTTCAAATCGTCCTCAATTTTGCCAAGCTCCGCCTCGGCA
>JAITMW010000143.1 GCA_031277155.1 Clostridiales bacterium
CCCATACGCGAATACAAAAAGGACATCAGAAAGAACCTGCCGGTGCCTGCCGTGGCCCTGGGCCTGCGCAAGCGCGTGGAAGAGCGCATGAACAGGCTGGCGAAATATACAGAAACCACTGATTTAAATTATATCGAACCGGGCGGCGATAGCGGCGTCATCGCCTCGGGCAAATGTGTCAATTTTGCCCAGGAAGTCTTTGGCGATACGGCTACATATTTAAAGCTGGGCTTTACATATCCCTTGCCCGATGCGCTATTGGACGAATTTTACAAGCAAATCGGCGATGGCAAGGTCTATGTTATCGAAGAAAACGACCCCTGGCTGCAACATTGGATAGAGCGCCGCGGCTATAGCTGCATCGGCAAACCAACCATCCCGCCCTATGGGGAAATGACGCCGGATGTGCTGCGTGCCGCCATTTTTGGCGAAACCCTGCCGACGCTGGATGTTTCGCCCGATATGTTTGTGCCGCGCCCGCCTATTTTTTGCAGCGGCTGCCCCCATCGGGGATTTTTCTACGAGCTGGCAAAGCGCAAAGATACCGTGATTGCAGGGGACATAGGCTGCTATACCCTGGGCTATATCGAGCCTTACAATGCCATTGATTATGTAATTTGCATGTCCAGCGCATTTTCCGCCGCCCATGGCAGCCAAATTGCCTTTGACAAAGCGGGCAACGGCAAGCGCGCCGTTGGCGTTTTGGGAGATTCAACATTTTTCCATATGGGCCTAAATGGCTTGATAGAGGTGTTATACAATGGCTCTAAGGCCATCTGCGTGGTGCTGGACAACCGCATCACGGGCATGACGGGCGGCCAAGAGCATCCCGGCACGGGCAGAGACGCCCATGGCGAGCCCGCCCACGAAATGGACATAGAGGCCGTGTGCCGCGCCCTTGGCGCAAAAAATGTGGCCGTTATCAATCCCAACAATCTGGCCCAGGTGCGCCGCGCCCTTGACGAGGCCTATGCCAAGGACGAGCCTTCCGTCATCATAACCCGCTGGCCCTGCGTGCTAAAGCCGGATATGGGCGACGATGTGTATGAAGAATTCGGTCACGACCTGTTCAAGAAGAAATATGCGGTGGATGAAACCAAATGCATAGGCTGTAAGGCCTGCATGAAAACCGGCTGTCCGTCCATTTCCATGAAGGAAGCTCCCGGTGCCAATAAGCTCAATCAGCTGTCACAAATTGACGCCACATGTGTGGGCTGTGATGTTTGTGCGCAGGTTTGTCCGGTAAAGGCGATACAGATGAAGGGGGAAAAACAATGACAAAATCCATACTTTTAGTAGGCGTAGGCGGCCAGGGCACCATTTTGGCCGGGAAAATATTGACGACGGGCCTTTTGGCCGCCGGCTATGATGTGAAAATGAGCGAGATACACGGCATGTCCCAGCGGGGCGGCTCGGTTTCGACCCATGTGCGCTATGGCGATAAGGTTTACAGCGCTGTGATTGAAAAAGGCGGCGCGGATGTGCTTATCAGCTTCGAGCAAATGGAGGCCATGCGCTGGCTGCCATATTTAAAGCCCACGGGCAGGGCCGTTATCAACAGCCAGGTGATATTGCCGCAGAGCGTGCTGACGGGGCAAAAGGCCTATCCCCAGGGCATCTTGGAGGATATTTCAGGCAAGGTGGAAACCACGGTGCTTAACGCCACAGAAGAGGCGGCAAAAATCGGCAACCCGCGGGGGCAAAATGTGCTGCTGGTGGGTACGGCGGTGAAGCTGCTGGGCCTTGGAGATATCGACTGGAAGGACATCATCGCGCAAAATGTGCGGGAGCAGTTTGTGCAGATGAATCAAAGGGCCTTTGAGGTGGGATACTCGTTGGTATGATGCGTCTTGAAACGGGCAGAATGATTTTGCGGGGCTTTGCGGAAAGCGACCTCGCCGATTTGCATGAGATTTTTGGCGACCCCGTTGTTATGGAGCATACCGAGCCGCCCTATGATTTGGAAAAGACGCGGGGATTTCTTTCGGATTTTTGCGTTGCAAAACGCGCCGCCTTTGCCGCCGTGCTTAAAAAGAGCGGCAAGGTCATAGGCTATGTGCTGTTTAGGGAATATGACGCGCCGGAAATCTATCAAATCGGCTGGATTTTTAACAAGGATTATTGGGGCCGCGGATATGCCTTTGAGATATGCGCCGCGCTTATTGCCCATGCCTTTGAAGAGATGAAGCTGCATAAGATTTGCGCCCATGCCACGGATGCAGTAAAATCCGTGGGTATGATGAAGAAGCTGGGCATGACGCAAGAGAGCTTGCAGCGCAAACATAGCAGGTCGCGTGGCGGCGAATGGCTGGATTTATATGGATATGCGATGCTGCGGGAAGATTATTTGAAAGGGAGGCGTGAAAATGGCGATTCGTGAAGAAGATTTATATGCCGGAAGGATCTACAGCCATGAGGACTATATGACATTGGATTTTGGCAAGGATATTCGGTATGAGCTTGTGGACGGCGAGCTGTATCTTATGGCGGCGCCGAGCATCAAGCACCAAGAAATAAACGGCAATCTGCACGGAGCCATATGGAATTTTTTGAGAGGCAAAAAGTGCAAGGTGTTTGCCGCGCCATTTGCTGTGAAGTTAAAGCAAAAGAGGGGGCGCGACACCACATTGCAGCCGGATTTGAGCGTTGTGTGCGATTTAACAAAAATCAATGACGACAAAGCCTGCGTAGGCGCGCCGGAGCTTGTTATTGAGATTTTGTCGCCGTCCACCGCCAAGATGGATAAATTTGCCAAGCTGGAGAAATATCTACACGGCGGCGCGCAGGAATATTGGATTGTAGACCCCGCGGACCGCACAATTCAGATATTCATCTTGAAGGGCGAGGAATATGTGATGAAAGGATATCTGGATGACGCCGTCGTCACTTCGGCGGTGTTGCCCGGCCTGGAAATTCCGCTGTCGGAAATTTTCCCGCCGGAGGAAGTTCAAGAGGAAGCCGCCGGGGATGAGGCAGAGGAGGTGTGAAAATGGCGATTCGTGAAGAAGATTTGGGCCTAAGGCCGGGAACAAACAAAAATTATGCCCATGAAGAGTATATGAATTTGAAATATGCCAATGAAAATGTAAGGCTAGAGCTTATTGACGGCGAAATTTACTTTATGGCGGCGCCAAACAGGGCCCATCAAGAGGTGAGC
>JAITMW010000144.1 GCA_031277155.1 Clostridiales bacterium
AAGAAGGCGCCGCGGTCTATATCGCCGCGCCTTGCGACATTAATTTTCACCACGGCGGAATGTACATCAGGCCGCGGGAAAAAGCAGTTTGGCGGCACATTGGCCACCAGGGACACCGCGCCGTAATATGCCACGGACAGCGTAAGCAGCCCGTATGCCTTTGTGGAAGGCGCAGCCAGCATCCTGTCCGCCACCTCTTTTTGCACCATCACAACCAGGGTGTCCACAGGCAAATCATTTTCCAGCACGGCAAAGATGATGGGTGTTGTGATATAATACGGCAGATTTGCCACAAGTTTGGCGCGCAAAAAGCCCGATTGCGCGATGATTTCGCCCAAATCGGCCTTTAGGATATCCTGATTCAAAATTTCAACATTGGGGGGTGCCGTGCCGCGCAATATGCCCGCGAGATTTGCGTCAATTTCAATGGCTATCACCTTGCGGGCGGCGCGGGCAAGCTCTGCCGTAAGCACGCCGAGGCCGGGGCCCACTTCGATAATCAATTCGTCCTTTGAAACTTCGGCGGCATCAACAATTTTGCCGGGCACACGCGGGTCTGTTAAAAAATTTTGCCCCAGATTTTTCTTGGGATGCAGGCCATGCAGCGCCAAAATTTTTCTGGCGTTTATATGCTCGCTCATGTCAGCAAATCGTCCATGCCATACAGTCCCGCGGGCTTTGCCGCCACCAGCTTCGCCGCGCGCAAAATGCCCCGGGCATAAATTTCCCGGGAGGAGGCGTTGTGCGTAATTTCCAGCGTCTCGCCCTCGCCCGCAAACAGCACGGTGTGTTCGCCAACGATGGAGCCGCCGCGTATGGCGTGCATACCAATTTCGGCGGCATCCCGCCTTTGTCTGCGGCCGCTGCGGTCATAAACCGGCTGCCTGTGGCCCAGCTGGTCAATAATGCCCTTTGCAAGCATATTGGCCGTGCCGCTTGGGGCGTCCAGCTTGCCGCTGTGGTGCTTTTCTATGATTTCAATGTCAAAACCCGCGTCGGCCAAGGCCTTTGCGGCCATTTGCGAAAGGCGCGACATCAGATGTATACCAAGGGACATATTTGCGGACACAAAAACGGGAATTTTCTCGGCGGCGGCGTGAATTTTTCGTATTGTGCCGTCGTCCAGGGCCGTGGTGCAAATGACCAGGGGCATTTTTTTTGCCACGGCCTGTGAGACCAGGCCGCTGACGGCGGGTGCCACAGAGCAGTCCACCACCACGTCGGCAATGTCGGCGCAGCTTGCCAAATCGGCATATATCGGAAAGGCCGTGCCGCCCGGGGGCGCAATGTCTATGCCCGCCACAATTTTGCAGTCGTTTTTCATGTCTTCGGCGGCCATCCTGCATACAGAAAGGCCCAAGCGCCCAAGGCCGTGTACAATGATTTTCAGCATAATATTCTCCTTTTGGATAATTATACTGTCCGCCTGTGATTTAGTCAAGGAAAAAATATTTGACAAGTTGAGTTTATTGTGATATATTAGAATTATGAATATTAGTGATTCTAATTCAAGGAGGCGGGTATCATGGATGTAAAAAGCTATTTTTCAAAAGTGTTTGCAATTGAAAGCCGCATAGGCAAGCTATGCGATAAAATCGAAGCCCTGCGGGCGGCGCAAACAGCCGGCAGCGGCCTGGGCGGCGGCCCCTATGTGCAAAAAAGCCGAAATTATAGAAGGCAAGAGGATATTTCGGTATCTGTTTTGGAGCTGGAAGGGGAGGCGGCCAGGGCAAGGATGTCTTTGCTGGCTTTGGAGACCCAAATAAGGGAGATGTCGCGAAATCTCTCAAGCCCCACGGCCCGGGCCATAATAACATGGCGGTATATTTGCCGCCTAAAATGGAAGGATATTGCGGAGCGGGCACAGATGTCGGAAATGCAAATTATTAGAGAACATAATGCAGCTTTGGCGCAGCTTGAAATCTTCAATAATGGATTGACAAATAGTATTGCAAATTAGTATAATATTTAACAAAGCGAAACAAAAGGGGTGAGAGCATGAAAGGCGATAAAAAAGTGTCTATGGCTGTCATACAGCGGCTGCCCAGGTATTACAGATATTTGGGGGACTTGATTGATAACGGTATCGAGCGCATTTCGTCCAAAGAGCTTTCGGTGCGTATGGGCATCACCGCCAGCCAAATCCGGCAGGATTTAAACAATTTTGGCTCTTTTGGACAGCAGGGCTATGGGTATAATGTGCAGTGGCTGTATGAGGAAATTGGAAGCATCCTCGGGCTGGACAGGTCTTACACATTGATATTGATTGGGGCGGGCAACTTTGGTCAGGCGCTGGCAGGATATCCATATTTTGCTAAGCGGGGCTATAATTTCACGGCGCTTTTTGACAATGACACTGAAATTATAGGCAAAACCGTGGGCGGTGCCTCTGTTTTTGATGTGGCCAAGCTGCCGCAATATTTGCAAGAGCATCATGTTGACATTGCCGTGCTGACGCTGCCGGGCTATGTGGCGCAGCAGGCGGCGGGGGTTTTGGCAAATTCGGGCATAAAAGGCATTTGGAATTTTTCCGGCATAGACCTGCGTGTGCCGAGCAGCATGATTGTAGAAAATGTGCGCCTGACAGACAGTTTGATGACATTATCGTATATGATAAATGAGGACGAAATATTGGAAAGAGTGAGTGTGGATTAATTTGGAATATCTTTCATTGCTATTTGTGCCGCTGGTTGGCGCCGTCATAGGCTATTCTACAAATATGCTGGCCATCACAATGCTGTTTCGGCCCCATCACGAAATACGCCTGTTTGGCCGCCGCCTGCCCTTTACGCCGGGGCTGGTGCCGCGCCAGCAAAAACAGCTGGCGCAGAAGATGTCGGCCAGTTTGGCGGAAAATGTGCTGACCAGCCAGGCATTGGCAGAGGCGGCGTCAAACACGGGAATTGTCGACGGCATTGTGAAAATGATTCAGGGCTTTGCGGACAATATCATTGAAAGTGACGAGGCCATATCAAAAATCCTGGCGGATGTACTGAAGCGTGATGAGGGCGAGCTTGTAGATTGGCTGACGCAAAATTCCGAAAGGCTTACAAGCAAGATTATTGGCGCATTGCGGGAATATGCCGAAAACACGGCGATGCCATATCTGCAAAGCGAGGATTTTGCCCGGCTTTTAACGGACTTTGCGAGGACTTCGTTGGCAAGCGCGCAAAGCAGCGACAAAAAGCTGTCGGATGTTGTGCCGGCGGGGGTTGTCTCGGCTGTAAAATCAGCCGCAAAGGACAATATGCACCGTCTTGCGCCCGCCTGCCGCAAACTTTTGGAAGACGAAAGGGTTGATGCCCGCCTGCGGGAGCTTGTGGGCAAAATCGCAAAGGAAAGCACCGGCGGCATTTTGGGGCTGTTTGTAAACGCCGACAAAATTTACGAAAGCATCGTGAAAAACCTGTTGGAATATCTGGACGACTTGGAAAATCACGCGCTGATTTATGAGAAATTGACAGCATTTGTCGACGGCATCATGGAAAGAGAGCTTGGGTGGCTGGTTGGCTGGCTTAATCGTGAAAAGACAGAAAATTGCATGGCGGCAGGGGTTGCCGCCATGCAAAGAAACCTGCGGCAAGAGCATGTCAGCAAGATTTTTGACGGCATCTCCCGGGCGTCTGATGTAAAAAGGGCCGCGCACAGCCTGCTGTCGCTGACACCAAGCCAAATTATCCCAAAGGGCGCGGAATATAAAGCATCGGTGGACAAGCTGGTGCGCAATGCCGTGACTATGTTGGCGCAAAAAGCGGGGCGGCACATCGTGGGCGCGCTGGATGTGGCTAAAATTGCCCAAGAGCGCATAAATGCCTTTGAAAGCAGGGAAATAGAGCGCCTGGTGAAAAATGTGGCGGGTGTGCAGCTGAAATGGATTGTAAGGCTGGGCGGCCTGCTGGGCTTCATTATGGGATTTTTCCCGGCTGTTTTCAATTTGCTGATTTAATGGTATAATAGACTTTACCGGCTTTAACAGCGGGCGAGCGCAGCTCGCCCCTACAAAACCTAAAAAAGATGCGGCCGATGCCGGAAGTGTCCACCGTAGGGGCGACCTGCGGTCGCCCGCTGTATGTTCGTAACATTTGCGTCTTACTGAAGTTTCTTGGGCTCTTACAGCGGGCGAGCACAGCTCGCCCCTACCTCGTATCATGTGTCATTGTAGGGGCGACCTTTGGTCGCCCGCTGCCCAAGCGCCACGACAAATTAATCATCAGGAGGGAAAACCCATGACAAACATTGACAATCTCTGCATCAACACCATTCGCCTGCTTTCCGCCGACGCGGTGCAGGCCGCAAATTCCGGCCACCCGGGCCTGCCCCTGGGCGCGGCACCCATGGCATATACCGCCTGGGCGCGGCATATGGCGCATAATCCAAAAAACAGCGCCTGGCGCAATCGGGATCGCTTTGTGCTGTCTGCCGGCCATGGCTCTACACTGCTATATTCTTTGCTGCATGTGTTTGGCTATAAATTGTCCTTGGACGATTTGCGCCGCTTCCGCAAGACTGGCTCAGCCACGGCGGGCCACCCCGAATATGACCATACCGACGGCGTGGAAATCACCACCGGCCCGCTGGGGCAAGGTATTGCAAATGCCGTGGGCATGGCCTGGGCCGAAAATTATCTTGCCGCAAATTTCAACAAGCCCAATTTCCCGGTGGTCGACCATTATACATATGTGCTGTGCGGCGATGGCTGCTTGCAGGAGGGCGTGGCCTCCGAGGCGGCGTCCCTGGCGGGCACTTTAAAGCTGGGCAAGCTGATTTTGCTGTACGATTCCAACAATATCACCATTGAGGGCAACACGGAAATTTCCTTCACAGAGGATGTGCTAAAGCGGCACGCGGCCTATGGCTGGCATGTGCAAAAGGTGGATGACGGCAATGATGTGGGTGCCATTTCTGCCGCAATACAGGCCGCAAAAGATGCGACACGCGCGCCATCCATCATAGAAATCAAAACGCAAATCGGCTTTGGTTCGCCGGGCAAGCAGGGCAAGGCTTCGGCCCATGGCGAGCCCTTGGGAGTGGACGAACTGGCCGCCACCAAGAAAAATTTGGGCTTTAATCCCGAAGAATTCTTCCATGTGCCCGATGAAGTTAAAAAGAAAATGCAAGAATTGCAAAAAGAAAACCAGAAAAAAGAGGACGACTGGAACAAGCTGGTTGATGGCTACAAAAAGGCCCATCCCGAAGATTTTGCGCGGATGGAGGTTTGGTATAGCGGCAACCTTCCCAATTTTTTGGCCGATAAGGACTTTTGGACATACGAGGGCAATATAGCCACACGCGTCTCCTCGGAAAAGGTGCTTAACAAGGTGGCCGCACTGGTGCCAAATTTGTTTGGCGGCGCCGCTGACCTCGCCCCTTCCACAAAGACCATAATGGCCGGGCGCGGCAGCTATTCCGCCGCAAACCCCACAGGCGCCAACCTGCATTTTGGCGTGCGCGAACACGCAATGAGCGCAATCGCCAACGGCATGGCCGTCCATGGCGGCCTGCGCCCATATGTGGCCGGCTTTTTTGTGTTTAGCGATTACGCAAAGCCCGCCCTGCGCTTGGCTGCGATGATGGGCCTGCCCGTCATCAGCATTTTCACCCACGATTCCATTGGCGTGGGTGAAGACGGCCCAACACATCAGCCCATAGAGCATCTGGCGGCGCTGCGCAGCATCCCCAATTTTACGGTGATACGCCCATGCGATACAAATGAGACTGCGGCGGCCTGGACGGCGGCAATGACGCGCAAAAACAGCCCCACAGCCATTGTGCTTACAAGGCAAAATACACAGCTGCTGGCAGAAACGGGTAAAGGCGCGCTAAAGGGTGCGTATATCCTAAAAGACAGCGAGGGCGGCTCCGCACCGGATATTATCTTGATGGCGACAGGCTCGGAAGTAGAGCTGATTTACAACGCCCATGCGGAACTAAAAAAGCAGGGCATAAACGCAAGAGTGGTCTCCATGCCCAGCTGGGAAATTTTTGAAGAGCAGAGCGAGGAATATAAGCAAAGCGTGCTGCCCAAAGGCATCACAAAGCGCCTTGCTGTCGAAGCCGCGTCACCCTTTGGCTGGGCGCGTTATGTCGGCCCGGATGGCGGCATCATCGCCATAGACGGCTTTGGCAAGTCCGGCCCCGCCGCAGAGCTTTTTGCGGAATTTGGTTTTACGGTGGAAAATGTGGCGGCAAGGGCCATTGAAATCATACAGGCATAGGCAACATAGACAAGGGGCGGCAAATTGCCGCCCCTTCGCGTGGTTTTAATTTATCCTTTTCCACAGGTACGTTAAAGGCAGGAAAGCCACCCGTCCCCGACGCCGCAGGTGTGCGAAAGACAAAAAATCCACCCACAACAACAATTGCCAGCACTGCAATCAAAATTACGATTATCATTGTCTTTTTCGGCGCAACGCTTGCTGTTTGCACAGTCTGGGCCTGCGCTATGGTCTGCCGCCCGCAATTTGGGCAAAACGCGCCTGTTGTCCCTGTCAAATTATGTCCACAACCGCTGCAAAACATAGATATCTCCCTTCAAAACTATAGTTATTATTTGATATAAATACTATATCACGTTGAATTGGAAATTGCAACACTCTATTCTAAAATAGGGTGATTATTTTGAAAGATAACTTTAGTTTTGATTTAGGGAACAGATTGCGGAAATTTCGGCAAAGCAGAGGTATGTCTCAAGAACAGACAGCCCACATTGCGGACATTACCCCGGCATATCTTGGGCAGGTGGAGCGCGGCACCAAAAATATAACAGTATATACTTTGGCAAAAGTGTGCGATGCCCTTGATATTTCTTTGTCTGAATTTTTTGGTGATGGTGATGTGTGTGGCGGACATAATAAAGGCATCGATGCAATAAGTAACCGGATACTGCTGCGATTGCGCAACAGGACAGAGGCAGAAAAACAAGCCATATTGAAAATGATTGAAATTGTGTTAGGGATTTTGAAATAGACTTTTTGTACCGAATTTCGTATGTATTTATGATGCGTGGGGGCGGCACCCATAGACCTGTCCGGCTGACGGGTAAAAAACAGCTGATGCATCAATATATCAAATAGAGGTGCATAATATGGAAAGCAAGGTTTTATTATATGACACGGACGGCAAAAAGATAGGCGAAACCTTTGTGCGCAGGGCGCGCCAGCTTGTAAGGCAGCAGCGGGCAATGTGGATGGACGGCGGCCAAAGTGCAGTACAATTTGTTGCCGATGCTGATAATTGGGCGGCGCCTGGCGCCAGGGACGAAGGCCCCATTCCGGTTTTTGACGATGAGGAATGGATGGTTGATTTGGCGAAAAGGCGGATTAGAAAGCGCAGGATGTTTATAGCACATTCCATTGTTTTCTCTATAGTTTTTACGCTTGTTTCTGTCGCTGTGCCGCTTATCCACACCGGTATAATAGAAACCGATTTTGGCGGCAATACCGAAGTCCTCGTTCAACAAATTGGGTTTTTGGCGACGTGGCTCGCGGCCTTTATAGCACATGCCTGCGTTTTTGCTATAAGTATGCACAAAGTCCACCGCCCCAACGGAAAGGACGATAGGCAGGGAAGGGTTTTAGACAGAGAGGTTGCCGAGATTAAAAAGATTTTGGATGGGCGGCGTTGAATTTATGTATAACCACCCCGGCGCTTCGCGCCACCCCTCC
>JAITMW010000153.1 GCA_031277155.1 Clostridiales bacterium
CGAGGTGCTATACAAGACCATTGCCGAATTTGCCGGGGATGTGGCCAACAAAACCATCTTCGACCTATATTGCGGCACCGGCACAATCGGCATATATTTGTCAAAGTTTGCTAAAAAGGTGGTGGGCATTGAAATCGTGGAAGAAGCCGTGGCCGCCGCCAATGAAAACGCCGCGCTAAACAGTGCCGTAAACTGCGAATTTATTGCGGGGGATGTGCGCAAAATGGTGAAAGACTTGGCGGACGCGCCTGATATTATCATCCTGGACCCGCCCAGGGAAGGCATAAATCCCCGCGCCATGCCCGACATACTGGCTTTTGGCGCGCCGCGCGTCGTCTATGTGTCCTGCAAGGCCACCTCAATGGTGGACGACCTGGCCGCTTTCATCGCCGCGGGCTATACAGTCGAAAAAATCAGGTGCATCGACATGTTTCCGCGCACCGCCAATGTGGAAGTTGTGTGCAGCTTAGTCAAGAAAAAACCTTCCTGAGACAAATCAGGAAGGTTTTTGCGGCGCCGGCTCTATTTGATTGTAACTGTGGCGCCGACATCTGTAAGTTTCGTTTTGGCGGCCTCGGCATCCTCTTTGGAGATGCCCTCTTTAAGCATCGAAGGCGCGCTGTCAACCAATTCTTTGGCTTCTTTGAGGCCAAGGGCTGTAAGCTCGCGCACGGCCTTGATAACCTTGATTTTTTCGGAACCGACAGCAGTAAGCTCCACATCAAATTCGGTTTTCTCTTCGGCGGCCTCGGCACCGGCACCCGGGCCGGCGGCTACAACAACGCCTGCGGCGGCTGATACGCCAAATTTTTCTTCCGCCGCTTTGACAAGCTCGTTAAGCTCTAAAACAGTCAATTCTTCGATGGCGGCCAACATTTCATCTATGGACAATTTTGCCATGTTAAACACTCCTTTAAAAATTAATTATTCTGTCACGGCCTCTGGGGCGGCCTCTTCCACAGCCTCTGCGGGCGCGGCTTCGGGGGCTTCATCCCCGCCGCCCTTGCTTTGGGCAATTTCTTTGATAAGCCTTGCAAATGTGGCGACAGGAGACTGCAAAGACCCTAACAGCCTGGACAAAAGCTCGTCACGGCTTGGTATGTTGGCGATGGCGATAACGCCGTTTGCGTCGTACAACACAGAGCCAATGACGCCCGCCTTAAATTCCAACTTTGGCATGGCTTTTAATTCTTTGGAGATGATGCGCGCCGCCGCCGTGGCATCGTCATAAGAAATGGCCAGGGCGGTTGGGCCTTGCAGATGGGGCCTAACCTCGGCAAATTCCGTGTCGTCCACGGCAAAGCCAATTATGCTGTTTTTGTAGACCTTATAATCAACGCCGCCCTCGCGCAATTTGCGGCGCAGGATGGTGTCCTGCTCCACCGTGAGGCCCCGGGCATTGACAAGGACTATGCTGACGGCCTTGTCCAGCTTTTCCTTAATTTGATTTATAAGCACTTGCTTTTGCTCAATTTTTGGCATCTTTTCCCTCCTTTCCCAAAAATTTGCAATATAAAAACCCTTTTTGCCTACGCGCAAAAAGGGTGGAAATGTCTTTTTACGCCTCGGCGGGGATTACTCGTGTGCATAGCACGCGATACCTGCTTTCTTAGGCAACAAACATCATTGTACAGCATTTGCAAGGTTTTGTCAAGCACTTTTTAGCGGAAACTTTTGATATGGGCTTTTTTTATGTTTCAGCAGATATTGCACGGTATCGCGGAAATTGCCGATGGCCCCGGCGCTTCCGTACACAATGCTGTGCCCGATGAAATACGCGGCCAGAAACTGCCGCCAGTCCAAATATGCTTTATAGGCCAGCTTTCCGGCTGATACCATATATTGGTGCGATGTGGTCTCGTCAATAAATCCGGCCACGGCCGCCATTTTGGATAAATAGCCCGTGCGCCCCAAATCCCACGCGCTGAAATCACAAATTTTCGCCAATTCGTCCATGGAATATCCATAGACGATAAGGGTGCGTATGGCCTTCTCATAGCCCGATATGCCGGCATTTATGCGGTTTAGCAACGCGGATGCCGTGATGCTGTGGAAGGTCTTGTTTGCGCCTTGCGCTCCGCTTAAAAAGTGCATAAAGGCGCCCATGTCGCTGTTGGCGTTGTTTGTGACGGCATCCCAGAGATTTTCAAAATTGCGGGGCAAGTCCAAACCGGGCAGGGCGTCTTGCTTCAGCGGCGCAAAAATGCCGCGGGTGATTTCATATTGCGATTTTGCGATGATATGCTCGAAGATTTCATTGATTACGGGGCAATCTGCATCGGCTCTGGAAAGTCTTTCCAGAAGAGCCAAACTTGTGCCCCAGTCAAAAACATCCCAATCTTTAACAAGCTGCTGCTTTACGGCGTCTGCCTTGCTTTTTGGCAACACAAAGGACATGGCGGCCTTGGGGCCGTCGTTGTGGGCGGTTAGAATGGCGCAACAAGCCAAGGCGCGCGCATCATCCTGTGACAATTTATTTCCCCGCCCAAAAACGCCCATTATCCTGAAATTTTAGCCGGGTTGATTTTGATACCGGGGCCCATAGAGGGCGAAATGGATACGCTGCGCAGATATTGCCCCTTTGCGGCGGATGGCTTGGCCTTGATGATGGCGGACATCAGCGTGTCAAAATTTTCCTCCAGCTTTTGCGTGCCGAAAGACACCTTGCCCAGAGGCACGTGGATGATATTTGTCTTGTCCAGACGATATTCAACCTTACCGGCTTTAATGTCGTCCACGGCCTTTTTGATGTCCATGGTGACGGTGCCGGATTTTGGATTGGGCATAAGGCCCTTTGGGCCCAAAATGCGGCCAAGGCGCCCCACAACGCCCATCATGTCGGGTGTTGCGATGATAACGTCATATTCAAACCAGTTTTCATTTTGAATCTTTGGGACAAGCTCCTCAGCGCCTACAAAATCAGCGCCGGCCTCTTCGGCCTCCCTGGCCTTGTCGCCCTTAGCAAACACCAGTATGCGGCGGGTTTTGCCCGTGCCATGGGGCAGCACAACGGCGCCGCGCACTTGTTGGTCCGCGTGGCGGCTGTCCACGCCCAGGCGCACATGGGCCTCGACGGTTTCGTCAAATTTGGCAAAGGCGACTTTCTGTACCAAATCAATGGCATCTGTTGTGTCATATTGCACCGCGCGGTCTATCAGCGCCGCCATTTCACGGTATTTTCTGCTTCTCTTCATAAAAACCTCCCTGTGGTACAATCGACAAAAATGTCTCCCACATTTCATTATTCATTGGACTTCCACGGAAACCTTGTTGAGCTAATTTCTTGGCGTGGTAGGCGGCAGACACTTTACCCCGGTTTTGGGCAAAGTGTCGAGAGCCGTGCGCCAAAAGAAATTGTGCGAAACAGTTTCCGTGGAGGCCTATTATTAAGGATTTCAACCCTCAACCACAATGCCCATGCTGCGGGCCGTGCCTTTTATCATGTCCATCGCTGTTTCCAGGCTGGCGGCGTTAAGGTCGGTCATTTTCAATTCCGCAATTTCTTTTACTTGCGCCGACGTAACCGTGCCGACCTTCTCTTTGTTTGGCACACCGCTGGCTTTTTCAAGGTTTGCGGCCTTTTTTAACAATATCGGCGCCGGCGGCGTTTTGGTGATGAAGGTGAAGCTCTTGTCGGCGAAAACCGTGATAACCACAGGGATTATAAGGCCCGCCTGCCTTGATGTGCGCTCGTTAAATTCCTTGCAAAAGCCCATCAGGTTTACGCCATGCTGCCCAAGAGCCGGGCCAACGGGCGGCGCCGGCGTGGCCTTGCCCGCAGGTATTTGAAATTTAATCATACCTGTAACTTTTTTTGCCATAGTCTTTATTCCTCCTAAAGTGGTAATAGCGGGGTTATCGCCCTCCCACGTATTAACATAACTTAGAACCTGCGGTCAATAAGCTGCTACCCGTCTTTGCGGCTGATTTTCCGCCACCCTTCGTCGGGCGCTCCTAGCAGATTACTCTGTATATGCGTCGTCGCGCCCTCCTCGATTGGCTAAAAATCAGCTTCGCAAA
>JAITMW010000148.1 GCA_031277155.1 Clostridiales bacterium
TATATGTGGAACAAAACCAAGCGCAGTCCGATGATACTGCCGGTTATAGTTGAAATCTAAAGATATGCTTTTATACGCGGGGGTGATTTCATGTTAAGAAAGATGTTAAATGTTGTCAATTATATCTTTGGCAGCCTGTTTAATCTTGCGCTTGCCATTACCCTTGTAGTTGTTGCGTATTCAGTCACCATTTGGGCTTTTGAATACGGACAAACGATTTTGGTAAGCGGGGAAGAGGAATATCAAGAACTGGAATATGTCACCGTTGAAATTCCCGAAGATGCCGACGGGATGGAGATTGCGAGGATTTTGCGTGAATACGGCCTTATCGGCAACGAATGGCTGTTCCTCCTTAACGCCAGATTTAACGGCTCTATAAACCATTTTTTAACAGGAATTTCCTTTGAGCTTAACACCGGAATGAGCGAATCCACCATTATGCATATTTTGCAGCGGATTCCTGAGGGATTGCAGGCAGACGGCACCCGTATTGTGATACGGGAAGGTCTCGCCAATTGGCAAATTGCCGACCTAGCCGCAACTTTGGGGCATTTTACCGCTGAAGAATTTTTATACGAGCTGGAAGAGGGGGTTTTTACCAATTCCTTCCTGCGTGATATTGAGGAGCGGCCAAATCGCCTTGAGGGCTTCCTGTTTCCCGACACATACTATTTGCCGCAGAATCCCACGCCCCATGCCCTGATAATCCGTATGCTTGCCCGCTTTGACGATATACTTACAGGCGAAATGTTGATGCGCATTGATGAGCTATCAGAAATTATGGGAATGGAGCTGACAATCGAAGATATTGTGACCATTGCCTCAATTGTAGAGCGGGAGGCCGTGCTGCAAAGCGAAAGGCCGATGGTTGCCGCGATAATTTACAACAGGCTGGCGGCGGGGATGCCCTTGGAAATGATTACCACGATTGTATATGCCACAAACACCCGTCAGGATATGCTGACGCCGGCGGATTTTCAAATAAACTCGCCCTACAATACATTCAATCGTCAGGGCTTGCCCATTGGGCCCATTTCAAATCCCGGCCTCAACGCAATCAATGCTGCCCTGTATCCGGCAGATGCGGACTATTTGTTTAAGGTGATAAATGACCCCGAAACCCTCAGCCACTATTTTACCGCTAACCGGGATGCCTATTTGGCGGCGCAGGAGCGATATCGCTTTGGCGACAATGAGAACGTTGAGGACGAAAATGAGGACGATTGACGATAGATTGGCAGAATATTTGGACGGCCTGGTGCCGCCGGTGTCGGGACGCTTAGGCGATTTTCAGCAATCGGCCTATGAGGAGGGCCTGCCCATAATTTCCCGGGATGTGGCCAATTTCTTGTCTACGATGCTTGTGGCGAAGCGGCCCTGTAATATATTGGAAATTGGTTGTGCCGTGGGCTTTTCGGCGGCGCTGTTTGCGGAATTTCTGCCTGCGGGCGGCAAAATTACAACCATAGACCGCTATGAATATATGATAAATCGAGCCAAGCAAAATTTTGCAGAGCTTGGTATTGCGGACAAAGTCAGTATTATTGAGGAATGTGCGTCTGTTGCTTTGCCTAGGCTGGCTGATAGCGGCGCGAAATTTGACTTTATTTTTATGGACTGCGGCAAGGGGCAATATCTGCGATTTTTGCCCTATTGCTTGGAGATGCTGGCCTCCGGCGGTCTGCTGGCGGCGGATGATGTTTTGCAAAATGGGGATATTGCCTTGGAGTGGGCCGAAATCACAAGAAGACAGCGCACCACATACAAAAATATGCGCGATTTTTTGGCGGCGGCAATGACGCTGGACGGCTGTTTTTCCAGCATCTTGCCCATTGGCGATGGTTTGCTGATAGTTGCGAAGGAATGATACACTTGGATAAAGTTGAGCTGCTGGCACCCGCCGGCGACTTTGAGAGACTGCAAGTGGCTGTAGCTTTTGGTGCTGATGCGGTCTATATGGGCGGCACGACCTTTGGACTGCGTGCGGCAGCGAAAAATTTTGACAGCAGGCAGATGGCGGAGGCCATAGAATATGCCCATGTGCGCGGCGTAAAGGTATATGTCACGGCAAATATTTTTGCGCACAATGCAGACTTTGACGGCATGTCGGATTATTTTCGCGAAGTGTGCAATATGGGCGCGGATGCCCTGATAATCAGCGACCCCGGCATTTTCGCGCTGGCGCGGCAAGCTGTACCTGATATGGAGATACATATCAGCACACAGGCAAATGTTACCAATTATCCCGCTGCGCAATTTTGGGCACATCAGGGCGCATCCCGCGTCATTTTGGCGCGAGAGCTTTCTTTAAACGAAATTTCCGAAATTTACGATAAGGTTAAAGGCGAAATCGCGCTGGAGGCCTTTGTCCACGGTGCGGTTTGCATGGCATACAGCGGACGCTGTTTTCTTTCGGCCTATATGAATGACCGTGATGCCAACAAAGGCCGATGCGCCAACAATTGTCGCTTTAAATATGCCCTTGTTGAGGAGCAGCGGCCCGGGGAGTATTTTCCCATCGGAGAGACTGACGGGCGCGGCAGCCATATCCTTAGCTCCAAGGATTTGTGCATGATTGCCTATCTGCCGGAAATGCTGAATGCGGGCATTGTCAGTCTGAAAATTGAGGGGCGCATGAAAACGCCTCATTATGTGGCTGCGGTGGTTTCGGCCTATCGCGCCGCCATTGACGATTATTACGCCGATGAGGAGATTTATCGAGCCAAGATTCCCCAGTATATGGCTGATTTGCAAAAATCTGCCAATCGCGATTTTTCTACGGGATTTTATCTTGGCAGGCCCGATGGCGATTCCCAGGCATTTTATGGCAAACACAGCAAAACATATGATTTTGTGGGGATTGTGAAGGACTATGACGATGAAAAGGGCATTGCCACGGTGGAACAGCGCAATAAATTTGTAATCGGCGATACAGTCGAGTTTTTGCGGGCTCACGGCGAGCCATTTTCTCAAATAATTTCGGAGATGCATGATGCTGACGGCAACCCTGTGGATGCCGCGCCACATGCACAGCAAATGTTGAAAATACGGACAACAGAGCCTGTTTCGGCCTTAGATATAATGCGGGTGAAGATGCAATGATTTTTGGAATTGGCACGGATATTGTTGAAATATCGCGGATTGCCAAGGCCGTGAAAAGCCGTCCACTGCTGGCGAAATGCTTTACACAGGCCGAAATAGACCGATGCAATGCCGGTGGTGTGACAGCGGCAGAAAACTTCGCGGGCTATTTTGCGGCCAAGGAAGCAGTGGCAAAGGCTTTGGGCACGGGCTTCCGCGGATTTGCGCCGCGGGATATCGAAATTTGTCATGACAGTCTGGGCAAGCCCCTGGTGCGGCTTTCCGAGAAAATTCCGGTGCCCGCCCATGCAAGCGTATATATCAGCATTTCCCATGGCAAAGAACATGCAACCGCAATGGCAATTATTGAGGTGAGACCATGCAAAGACGATATATCCGGGAAGTAGGCCATGATGATGCCTCCGCCCGAAAAAGCCCCGGCAAAAGCGGTGGAAGGTCAGGCGCAAACGACACATATCGAAAAAAATTCCCAAAAAGAAAGCTTCGCATTGAGGCTTTTTTTGCCTTTGTTTTCTTCTTAGTAATTTTATACATAATTGGATATTTTTACACAAGTGCGCGGCGGCCCGAAATATCGCAGATGCGCCTGGAAATGGGCGTAATAGCACAACCGGCGGCATTTAACGGCGTAATTATCCGTGATGAGGCCGTGTATTATGCCACGGACGCGGGTTC
>JAITMW010000031.1 GCA_031277155.1 Clostridiales bacterium
GCGATTTTCATGGCGGATATGCCCACAACACCGCCGCCTATAATCACGACTTTGCCTTTGGACACGCCGGGAACGCCGCCCAAAAGCACGCCGCGGCCGCCCATGATTTTTTCAAGGGCGCGGGCGCCGGCCTGGACAGACAGCTTGCCCGCAACCTCGCTCATTGGCTTAAGCAACGGCAAACCTCCATTTTCGTCATAAATGGTCTCGTATGCCACGGCCTTGGTCTTTTTGGCCATCAGCGCCTCGGTCAGCGGACGGTCAGCGGCCAGATGCAGATATGTGTAGATGATTTGCCCTTCGCGCATTAGGTCATATTCCTCTGCCAAAGGCTCCTTCACCTTTACAATCATGTCGGCAATGGCCCACACTTCTTCGGCGGTGGACAAAATTTTTGCCCCCGCAGCCACATATTCCTCGTCAGGCAAATACGAGCCCAACCCCGCGCCCGCCTGTACATAAACCTCGTGCCCGGCTGCCACATAGTCTTTCACATTGCTGGGCGTGAGGCCAATGCGGTTTTCATTTTTCTTGATTTCTTTTACGGTACCCACTTTCATTGCTTGTCAATCCTTTCTGTATAGAATTTATTTGTAAATCTTGTCAACATACTTGCTGGTGAAGCCCGTCAAAATCCCGCCATATGACAGCGAAAAGGTCAGACTGTCGCCCACGGCCAGCGGTTCAGCATCGCTGATATCAACGATAAGATGGTCAGAGCTGGCGCCCACAACCTCCACGCCCTGTGCCAAAGGTATAAGCCCCTCATAATCCGTGTCCTGCCGCCCAATGGCCAATATGGCGCGCTTGCGTATGCCCCTGTCCTGAAAGACGGCCTTTTCGCCAAAGGCATTGATATTGATTTCGCCTTGGGGATAGCTGGGTTTTTCGGCAATTTCAATGATTTCGGCGCAAAGCGTCACCACATCCTGCTGCAATCCGGGAAAAGGCCGGCCATAGGCCGCCTCTACACCGCGGGCAATGGCCTCGCCAAAGCGCAGATTGTTGATGCCCCGCGGCATCTGGCCGTTTTCAAGCAGATACAGGCTGCTGGTATTGCCGCCGGAGACTATGGGAATCCGGGTTTCAAATTCTTTAGACATAGTATAGCATATATCCGACAAGGTTGTCAAATTTTGGGCAGTGGGCAGCACCGCGCCAAAGCAGGTGAGGTTTGTACCAAAGCCCTCCAGCCGCAGGGACTTTTGCGACAGGACAAATTCGGCAGCCTGCCGGATTTTGTCGGTTTTGTCGTGGAAGATGCCCTCGCGTAAATCGCCCAGGTCAATCATTAAGATTATGCCATGGGTTTTGCCTTGGGATTTCGCCGCCTCGGCCAGTTTGCCCAACGTCACCATCTCTGAATTTAATGAGATATCGCATGTTGACACCACTTCATGGGCCGCAGAGGGCATCGGCAGCCGCAAAAGCATGGTTTGCTGTGAAATGCCCGCGGGATATGCCGCGATATTTTCCAGGCGGCTGTCAGCCATATACTTAATGGGCAGCGCCGCCAAAGCCTCCACAACGGGCTGCGCGGCGCAAAACACCTTGGTGACGGCGGCGATGGAAATGCCGAATTTATCGCACAATTCCACCAAAAAGCGGGCGTTGTGCGTAAGTTTTTGCATGTCTATGATTAGTCTTGGGTTCATTGCGTTAATTCCAACCTTTCTGTGCGAACTTGTCATCCTGTCTGCGCGAACTTGTCATCCTGAGCGAAGCGAAGGATCTATGCGATTTGATGCGGTCAACCAACCTCTTGCAAGAGTTCCTCAACACAGGGGACGCGTCATGTCAATGGATTCTCCGCCAAGCTGCCCCGTGGCACCCTTCGCTCCGTGAGATCCTTCGCTTCGCTCAGGATGACGAAAGAAGGACCCTTTAACCCCGGGTTGGTATTTTCTGTTATGCGGTGACATATTTCCGCGCCAGGGCCTTGGCGGCATCGGGGAAATCCCGCGACAGCACGCCAATGGAAGCCATGATATATCGGCTGTCCTCTAGGATGTTCATGGTGCCGGGCTTTGGGTATAGCATGGCGCCTGATGAATTTAGGGCCGTAAGGGATTGCAGCACTTCGGCCCGGCCCGGCAGCCTTGTCAGCGCGCCGCCGGTGGCCACCAGATGGCGCACGGCTGTTAGGTCCTTGCCCATGGCGTGGGTTTGGCGGCCCGTTGCGCCGTAGGTGTGGCGCAGGGTGCCTGCGTGGCGGGTTATGGCCAATCTGGCGGCGTGGTATGCCAGACGCGTGGTTAGGGCGCGCTGTGCGTCGGTTTGCGGTATGGGCCGATAATCGCCAAAAATGGGGGCGATGTCCATGCCAATTTCCGCGGAGAGTTTGTCAAAGCCCACAATCTCCGCAAGGCTTTGCGCGTTGACATATACGCCCAGGTCGCCTTCCACGGTGCGTTTGGCGAAGGGCTCCGGCGAAATTTGCAGCAGGGCGATTTCCTCGCTGCCCTCTGTGACGGAATGTATGTCGGTGGTGGCGCCGCCCACGTCAACTACCAGCAAATCGCCGATTTCTTCATGCAGCAGCCGCGCCGCGGCCATAACCGC
>JAITMW010000040.1 GCA_031277155.1 Clostridiales bacterium
TTCCATGGCTTCTTACCCTATATCCAGAACCGTCGGAGTTAAAATACCATCCAATACTAACCCATTCATCACCACCAAGTCTCCAACTCCCCACCAACTCCGAATCATTTCCGCCGCCAAACAAGAAGAAGGCCCCGACCCCTACGATTATTATGGCGGCTAGGCATAATAACAGAATAACTATCTTTTTATGGGGACTTTTGATACTTGCTGTCGCTGCGCCTGTGGGCACAGTTGTTTGAAATTTTGTTGCTGTGCCGCAATTTGGGCAGAAGCCGCCTGCGCTTTCCGATAAGCTGTGACCGCAATTTGAGCAAAACATGGTATCCCTCCTAAATATGATTTACAATAAGTATAACAGACCAGGGGGGGGGTCAAGCGTTTTCGCTATTTGTAATGAAATTGTAACATTAGAAGGAGGTAATTTATGGCAGGAACAAATGTTGGAGCCGTGTATATTGATTTAAAGCTGAATGTAAAGGATTTGCAGCGCGGCATCGGCGACATTGGCGGGTATATCGGCGGCCTGGAGGGCATGTTCGAGCAGCTGCAACAGGGCATCACCCGTGTTTTTTCGGAAGAGGGATTTGCGCCCATTTTGCAGGCGTTTGAAGGGCTGGCAGGGGGCATAAATCCTGTGAAAAGCGGTCTGGAGCTGCTGCAAGAGGGATTTTCGGGCGTGATGGAGCGCGTGCCGGTGCTGACACAGGACTTTTTGGAAAATATTGGCGCGCAGGATTTGGTGCAGGATGCCTTGGAGAGGCTGACGGGCCGCGCCTGGGATTTTGACGAATCTGTACTGAAAGTATCAGACAGCCTGAAGGCCATGCCTTTCGATTACTTGGAAGAATCCGCATATGGCTTTGGCGGCGCGATTGACGGCCTGGATGAAAAAAGCCGGATGTTTGGCGAAAACTGGCGCGAGATGCTGGAAGGGGCCAAACAGGACGCCAGGGGCGCAAACGAAGGCTTTGGCGAGATTTTTGGCATACAGATTCCGGATATGTGGGCCGGGATGCTGGGCGGTATGCGCGAGGGCTGGTCCGGCGCCTGGACAGGCATGAAACAGGCCTTTAGCGGCATAATCAACCGCATAATCGGCGGCATGAACAATATGATTGGCGGCCTTAACAACTTTCGTGTGGATTTGCCCGCGTGGCTGGGCGGCGGCAGCTTTGGCTTCAACATCCCAAAGCTGCCCACTTTGCCCGCCCTGGCCAAAGGCGGCATTGTGGCGGCGCCCACCCTGGCGCTGGTGGGCGAAAGGGGCCGCGAGGCCGTGCTGCCGCTGGAAAACAACACGGGGTGGATGACGGATTTGGCCAATGTGCTGGCGGAGGCGGTGGCGGCAAATCTGGCCTATGGGCGCGGCGGCGAATCTCGGGTTAATCTGTATTTGGATGGCCGCAGAGTGGCCGAGGGAATTATTGATGATTTGTATGAGGAAGCGGCGCATCGGGACCTTAATCCCATTTTTTAGGAGGTTGACATGACAAATATTGTAATTGACGGGGCGGCCTTGCCCGCTCCTGATACTTTCAGTTTAGAATACAAGCCCATTGGCGAATTTTGCCGAAATGCCAACGGCAATTTGGTGGGCGAATTGGTGGCTGTGAAGACGTCCATTGCCGCGGGGTGGCGGATGCTGGACGATGCGGGCTTTAAGCGGATTTTGGCTCATACAAAGCCATTTTTTGCCAGTGTGGAATATTATGACCCACAGCGCGGCGCGCGGCGGCAAAAGCTGATGCACACGATGCCGAAGGGCGGCAAAGTGGCGCTGGACGCGGCCGGGCGGATATGGTGGAAGGATGTGACCTGTGTCTTTGTTGAGAGATGAGAGTATTTTGCGGCAAAGCCGCGCCTTGGTGACAATTGTGGACGCGCCGCCGGGGGTGAAAGAGGCCGCCGCGGTGCAAACGACGGCCCAGGCCATGTTTTCGCGGCCGCAGCAATTGCTAAACGGCATTTCACACACCACGGGCAAAATCGCCGGCTTCGAGCCCGATTTTTGGCGGCTGGACGGCAGCTTCATGCTGCCTGTGGCGCCCACGCAATCCCAATTGGAAGTCGGCTTTGTAAGCGCGCAAATGTCGGATTTTCACGGGAATTTCGCAATGCCGCCGGAAATTGTAATCCGCTTTGCGGCGGCACAAAATTTGCCGCAAATATGCCTGATGTTTGACCGGGCGACGGGCGAGGCGGCCGAAAGCGCGCGTTTACGGGCTTTTAACGCCGCGGGCGCGATGATTATGGACGAAACCATTACGGGAAACGGCGGTCCCTTCATGAGCAGCAGACACGGCGCGCAGGGCGCGGCGCGCGTGGTTATCACGATTTTGTCCACGGCGAACCCCCTGCGGCGGGCGCGCGTGGCGGAGGTGCATTTTGGCCGCGTGATGCATTATGACGGCGAGGACATCGCCCATATAAACTCTGTGCATCAAACCGACCCCCATTGCAATGCCTTTCCGCAAAATCGCCTGCGGCTTAAAATCTTCAACAAGGGACGCTTTGGCATTTTGGGCGATACGGGCGACGCGCGGCATCTGCAAGAGAGGCAGACGGTGGAATATACACAGGGTATCATTGACGATACGGGCACCCGCTGGTCACATATCGGCAATTTCGCGCTGGATGGCTGGCAAATTAAGGAAAATTTTGTGGAGCTGACGGCCCTTGGCCGCTCCTGCGGCCTTGGCGACAGTGTTTATCATGACTCTACATTCCAGATGTACACCCTGGGGCAGATGGCGCGCCATGTGGCCGCCGCGGCGGGTTTTGAGGTGCATCTACCCCGCGCCATGGACCAAAGCCCCTTTATGCCGCGCTTTTTCGGCAATGTGACCCATCGCGCCGCCCTGATGATGATTGCGCGGCTGGCTTCCTGCCTGCTTTTTGAGGATTCCGCGGGAGTGCTGCGCTTTGTTGATATTGTGGACGAGGCGGGGAATACCGCCGACAGGCTGGATTATGAGGGGATGTTCGCGCCGCCCGAGGTGGCGCTGGGAACATTTTACAATGGCATATTGCTGACGGAAACCCTGATGAGTGTGGAGCCGGGGCGCGTCAGCCATACGGACGTGGAAATTTCCGGCAGCACCAATGTGATGATACCCTTTGACAGGCCCATTTTCAGCGGCGGCCACGCCGCGGTCGCGCCCGGCTTTTCCCTGATAGGTTCGCCGCGCTTTCACGCCATGTTTATGACGGCCACAATCGCGGGCCATGGCCGCTGTGCTGTGGAAATTCACGGCAACCGCGCGGATTTTGCCCACAGCCAGCATTTTTACCCCGCGCCGTGGTACACAGGCGGGCCGCGGCATCCATATGTGGTGAATTTGCCGATGTTTTTTCAAAATATGACCCATCTGCGCCAGGTGCGCGATTGGTTTTTGCGCCGCAAATTTGCGATGCTGGCCAAGCGCGTGGCGGCCACGGCCCATTGGCGGCAAAATCCCGCCCTCGGCCCGGGCGACAGGGTGCATATCCAGGTGGACAGGGCGGGCCGCATGCTGCCGGCCCATGTGGTGCATCAGGAGCTGGATTTTGACCGGGGCGTGCTGCGCGGCAAAACCAAGGCGGTGGCGCGGCCATAACCACCCCGTCTGCGCCAAAACCGGGCGCAGACACCCCTCCACAGGAGGGGAATTGGCGATGCGCACACCAAATTCCC
>JAITMW010000094.1 GCA_031277155.1 Clostridiales bacterium
AATCCGCAACTTGACAGGCTTTTGGAGCAGGGGCGCGAAGAAATAGACCCCACGCGCCGCGCCGCAATTTATGCCGATATTTTTGAAATGCTTCGGGAGCATCCGTCCGTGGTGCCCATAAGGTATCATGAAAATTTGGTTGCGGTGTCCAATGATTTGCGCGGCTTTACGTTAAGCCCCGCCGGATTTCATAGATTTGCCGATGTTTATTTTGGGGAATGACCGCCTAGGCGCAATAACCAAGAACCACCCCGGGCTTTGGTCCGGGGTGGTTCTTGGTTATGCTTCTAAATTATCAAAATCAATGTCCAGCTTTATGACCGTTCGGGCAATTTGGTACATCGCGCACAGGATTGCCAGAACCAGCGCAATTTTCAGCAGGGCTTTCATTTTTGTTCCTCCTTTCGATATGGCACGGGCGGCATTACGCCGCCCCTACGGTGTGTTGCGGCTGCCGGGCTTTGTCAATGGGATGTCGCCCGCGGCGCAAATGGGGCAGTTGTCGGCTTCGTAAGATGTCACCGCGGTGGTGTATGCGGCCACGGTTTTTGCGCCAAAGTCTATGCCGCCGCCGCTGCGGTCCACCAGCAGGGCCACGCCCGCAAGCACGCCGCCCGCGTTTTTGACGATATCAATAACTTCGCGCACGCTGCCGCCTGTGGTTATCACATCTTCAGCCACCACCACCCGCGCGCCTTTTGGGATTGCAAAACCGCGGCGCAATGTCATCACGCCGTTTTCGCGCTCTGCAAACAGGCTTGTTGCGCCCAGCTGCCGCGCAAGCTCATAACCAATGACGATGCCGCCCACCGCGGGCGAAATGACAATGTCCACCGCGTCGTCTTTAAAGGCATTGTGCAAATGGCTGACAAGCTCTGTCGCATATGCGGGGCTTTGCAATATTTTTGCGCATTGCATATATCTATCGGAATGGCGGCCGCTGGTAAGCAAAAAATGCCCCGTCAAAAGCGCGCCGCTGTCTTGCAAAATCTGCTCTATTCTTTCGTTTGTAAGCATAATTCTCCTCCAATATATTCGATATAATCATTATAACCGAATTTGTATTGACCTGCAACAACTTTGCCGTTATAATTAAATTTGCCTGAAAAAAATTGGAAGGTTGGAGCGAGATGTCCAAAAGAAAAATCGAAAAAAAGACCGCATATAAAGAGAGCCCGCCCATTTTGCAGGGCATTGTGGAGACGCTGGAGAGCAATTATATGCCCTATGCCATGAGCGTCATCGTGTCCCGGGCCATACCGGAAATTGACGGCTTTAAGCCCGCCCATCGCAAGCTGTTGTATACGATGTATAAGATGGGCCTGCTTACGGGCGGGCGCAGCAAAAGTGCCGATGTGGTGGGCACCACCATGCGCCTTAATCCCCATGGAGAGCAGGCAATTTATGAGACGCTGGTGCGACTGACCCGCGGCAATGAGGCATTGTTGCATCCTTTTGTTGACAGCAAGGGCAATTTCGGCAAGGTATACAGCCGGGACATGGCCCATGCCGCCAGCCGCTATACAGAGGTGCGGCTGGATGGCATTTGCAATGAGATTTTTCGGGATATTGATAAAGATACCGTTAGGTTTGTTGATAATTACAACGGCACCATGACGGAGCCCACGCTTTTGCCCACGACCTTCCCGAATTTGCTGGTAACGCCCAACACGGGCATTGCCGTGGGCATGGCCAGCTCTATATGCTCGTTTAACCTTGCGGAAATTTGCAATGCCGTGGTGTCGCTGATTAAGGACAAGAATTTTGACCCCGTGGAAGCAATTTTGGCACCGGATTTTTCCACCGGCGGCGAGATTATTTATAATCGTGAGGATATGGCGAAGATTTACGCCACGGGGCGCGGCAGCTTTAAAATTCAGGCGCGCTGGCGTTTTGACAAGGCAAACAGCTGCATAGAGGTATATGAAATTCCGTATACCACCACCATAGAGACCATCATAGACAAGATTCACGCGCTGGTGAAGGGCGGCAAGCTGAAGGAAATTACCGATGTGCGCGACGAGACTGATTTAAAGGGCCTGAAAATTGCCATAGACATCAGAAAGTCCGCCAATGCGGAGCATGTTATGCAGAGACTGTTTGCGGCCACACCCCTGATGGACAGCTTTTCCTGCAATTTCAATCTGTTGATTGACAGCCGCCCGCAAACCATGGGCATCACACAAATTTTGACCCATTGGATAGATTTTCGCAAGGGCTGCATTGCCGGACAATTGGGGCACAGCTTGGCCAAAAACCGCGAAAAGCTGCATCTGCTTCAGGGCCTGGCGGCGGTACTTTTGGATATTGACAAGGCCATAAAAATTATACGGCAAACGGAGGAGGAAAAGCAGGTCATTCCCAATTTGTGCGCGGGCTTTGGCATTGACCAAGTGCAGGCGGAATTTATCGCCGAGATTCGTCTGCGCAATCTTAACAAGGAATATCTTTTGCGGCGTGTGCAGGAGCGGGAGGGCCTGGAGCGGGAAATTGCCGATATCATCGGCACATTGGAGGACGAGAAGAAGATTTTGAATATCATTGTGGCGGAGCAGAAGCAAATTGCGAAAAAATATGGCATAAAGCGCAAAACAGGCATTGTGACGCAAAGCGCCGAGGCCGTAAAGCCGCAAGAGCTTATAGAGAATTATCCGATTACGCTGTATTTGACGCGGGACAACTATTTTAAAAAGATTGCCAATGCGTCTTTGCGCAACAATCCCGACATAGCCGTAAAGGAAAATGATGCCGTTATACTGCAAATTTCCGCGCAAAACACCGACGACATCTTGTTTTTTTCCGACAAGTTTAATGTGTATAAGCTGCGCGCCCACGAGGCCGAGGACATGCGCCCAAGCCAGATGGGGCAATACCTCAACAATATGCTGCCCTGTGACGCCGATGAAAAAATTGTTTTCATCGCCGCCACAGGGGACTATAGCGGCCATTTGCTCTTTGTCTTTGAAAATGGCAAGGCCGCCCTTGTGACCGTGGAAAGCTATGCCACCAAGCTAAACCGCAAAAAGCAGGTTAATGCGTATTCTGACAAGTCCCCGCTGATTTTTGCGGAGCATCTGGCGCAGCATCGGGACTATCTGGCCATACGTGCCGACAACAAGGCCCTACTGTTTAACACCGCCCTTCTGCCCATATATTCTGCGAAAAACGCGGGCGGCGTGCAGGTGGTGCGCCTGGGCAAAAGGGGCGTTTTAAACAAAATTGTCGCCCCCGCGGATATTGAGGGCGACTGGGAATGGCTGCGCTGTGACAAATTGCCGTCAGCCGGGCAAAGCATGGATTTGCCGACCGATGCGCAGATGGAGCTGTAGGGGTGCCTTAAAAGTGTTGCCGGGTAAACCCGGCTAAAGTAACGACTACAAGTCGCATGCCTTGCTGAGCTTAGCCGGAACCTTTAGCCGACCCTCGGTTTCGGCGTGGCATTTGGCGAAACCGAGGGTTGACAGTACATGCGCGTATTTTAAGGTGCATCCCACCAATCCAGCGTATAGGGTGACGACCGCATAAGCTCTGTAAATTCCGGCTTTTGCGGCGGCGCAAACCAGAGCATCGGAAAAGGCAGCTTGTTAAAGCGTTTGCATACATCGCCCGGGGGTGGAGGCGGTGGAGGCGGGCAATATATGTTGACAAACTTTGGTATGCCGTCGGGATAATCCAAAGACGCAACCAGGCTTCCGTCCTCGCCGCGCTCTACTGTGACAACGACGCGATAAGTCCGTGGGTCCGTTATCCATTCATCATCAGAAGGTGTAAGCTCTTTTACCGTAAATGTATATACACCGGGGGATGTAAACGTAAGCTCCGGGAAATTTATATTGTGACAGTGTTTCATTCCAACCATCTCCCCAATTTAATAAGTTATGTCAATCATGTCTATTGCAACATGCTATTTTATACTATGCCGGTACAATGAATTTTGCTATAGCTATTGCAAATTGTTGCATATTTGGTATAATTATTGCATAAACGGGTGCGCGGTGTGCATACCCAAAAAATTATCAGGAGGGACATATGACAAATAATTTAAAGGTAAAACAATGGGTGTCTTGGGCGGCCGATTTATGCAAGCCCGATGAAGTGGTTTGGATTGACGGGGAGGGATTGGATGAATTGCGCGCCGCCGCCCTTAAAAGCGGCGAGTTGATTATGCTTAATCAAGATTTGCTGCCCGGATGTTATTTGCATCGCTCTGCCATTAACGATGTGGCCCGGGCGGAAGACAAGACCTTTATTTGCACAACGGATGAGGCGGACGCCGGGCCGACAAACAATTGGATGTCGCCTGCGGATATGTATGACAAGCTGACGCCGCTGTTTGATGGTTCTATGCGCGGCAGGACGATGTATGTCATTCCGTTTTGCATGGGGCCTGTGGGTTCGCCTTTTTCCAAGCTGGGCGTTGAGATTACGGATTCGATTTATGTGGTCCTTAACATGTGCATAATGACGCGGGTGTCCAAAGATGTCGTAAAAATGCTGGATGGGGCCGAAGATTTTGTAAAATGCCTGCATTGTACGGCGGAATTGGATATTGACAAGCGCTTTATCTCGCATTTTCCGGAGGACAATGCCATATGGTCCATCAATTCCGGCTATGGCGGCAATGCCCTGCTGGGCAAAAAGTGCTTTGCGTTGCGCATCGCTTCGTATCAAGCTAAGAAAGAGGGCTGGATGGCGGAGCATATGCTTATCATAGGCATTGAAAATCCGCAGGGACAGGTGCGCTATATTTGCGCGGCCTTTCCGTCGGCTTGCGGCAAGACAAATTTGGCCATGCTTATACCGCCGGAAATTTACGCGAAAAAGGGTTATAAGCTGTGGTGTGTGGGCGACGACATTGCCTGGCTGCGCATTGGACCCGACGGACGCCTTTGGGCCATCAACCCGGAAAATGGGTATTTTGGCGTTGTGCCGGGTACAAATGCACAGACAAATCCAAACGCCCTTAAAGCCATTGGCACAAACACCATATACACCAATGTGGCCTATAATGAAGAGGATGGGACGGTTTGGTGGGAGGGCCTTGATGACAATCCGCCGGAAAAGGCAATTGATTGGAAGGGCAACCCATGGAATGGCAAAACATCCCAGGAAAAAGGCGCCCATCCAAACAGCCGCTTTACGGTGCCGGCAACAAATTGCCCTGTTATCAGCCCCGAATTTGAAAATCCGGGCGGCGTGCCCATTGATGCCATAATTTTTGGCGGCAGGCGCGCGAAAACAGCGCCGCTGGTATATCAGGCCAGAGATTTTGCCCATGGCGTGTTTGTGGGCTCTATCATGGCATCGGAAACCACGGCGGCGCAAACGGGGGCCGTTGGCGTGACGCGCCCGGATTCTATGGCCATGAAGCCCTTCTGTGGATATAATATGGGGGACTATTTTGCCCATTGGCTGGAAATGGGCAAAAAGCTGGGGGACAAAGCCCCTGAAATCTTCAATGTCAACTGGTTCCGCGTGGATGATGACGGCAATTTCATATGGCCGGGCTTTGGCGATAATTTGCGCGTGCTGGAATGGATTTTGGCACGCTGTGCGGGAGAGGCCGAAGCTGCCCTTGCTCCCATAGGCCATATGCCGCGGGCGGGTGATATCAACATTGAGGGACTGTCTCTTTCCGCGGGGCAGCTGGAAGAGTTGCTTAGCGTTGACAAGGGCCTGTGGCAGGCCGAAGTTGCGTCTATAAAGGAGTATTACAAAACCTTTGGTGACAGGCTTCCTAAAGAGCTGTGGGACAAGTTGGCCGATTTGGAAGCGCGATTGGAAGCATAAATAGGGACGGGAGGCCCAGGGGGCGTCCCCTGCCGTGAGCCGGATAAAGGCCCTTCATGCCTGACATAAGGGGCCTTTTGCTATTGTGTAGGGGCGAGCTGCGCTCGCCCGTGAGTCAGCGCAATGGGGATGACAGGGGACGCCTTGGGTGCGGGCGAGCGCAGCTCGCCCCTACGGGATTTGCAGGTTTGTGCGTCTTCGCTATATAATGCTAATCCTGAGTTAAGGCCGCGAAGTCAGGCAAGGGTTTTAATCGGGATTGACATGAAGCAGGCAAGTGGTGTATTGTAGGGGCGCGCGGCGCTCGCCCGCTGGTTAGGCGCAACGTGAATCTTCGGGAGTCTGTGGGCGCTTGGGCCGCGGGCGAGCAAAGCTCGCCCCTACACTTACAGCCCGGCATGGAATACAGATTGGCATCAATCTATTCGCAAAATTTTGGCCCCCAGGCCGCGCAATTTTTCATCAAAGCGAAAATAACCCCTGTCCACATGGTAGACATCGTGGATTTCTGTGACGCCCTGGGCGGAAAGAGCGGCCAAAATCAAGGCGGCGCCGGCGCGCAGGTCTGTGGCTTTCACTTGGGTGCCTGTCAGCTTTGGCACGCCCTCTATTATGGCAGAGCGGCTGTCTATTTTTATGTCAGCACCCATTCGCACAAGCTCCGGCACATGCATAAAGCGGTTTTCAAACACGGTCTCTGTGACGATATTGGTGCCCGGCGTAGTGGCCAGCATGGAGAGAAATTGCGCCTGCATATCTGTGGGAAAGCCGGGATAGGGCAGGGTTTTTATATCAATGGCACGGCGATGCCCGCTGCCCGTCGCGCGGATACCCTCGTCGGTTTCTGTAATAGTGATACCCACTTCGCGCAGCTTGGCTATGGTGGGCTTTAGGTGGTCCACCACCACATTGGTCAGCTCCACATCCCCATTTGTTATGGCGGCGGCCAGCATGAAGGTGCCCGCCTCTATGCGGTCCGGGATAATGGTGTGTGTGGCGCCCCTCAGGCTTTCCACGCCGTTGATGCGTATGGTGTCTGTGCCGCTACCGCGGATTTGCGCGCCCATGGACGTGAGGAAATTGGCCAAATCGACAATTTCAGGCTCTACGGCGCAATTTTGTATGATGGTTTGCCCTCGGGCCAGCACGGCCGCCATCATTATATTTTCTGTGGCGCCGACGGACGGAAAATCCAGATAGATATTCGCGCCATGAAGGCGGCGCGCCTTGGCATGTACATAGCCATGCTCTTGCGTGATGGTGGCGCCCAAAGCCGCCAGGCCCTTGATATGCAAATCCACGGGGCGGCTGCCTATGGCACATCCGCCGGGCAAAGACATTTTCACCTCACCCAGGCGCGCCAGCACAGGCCCCGCCGCCAAAAATGACGCGCGCATTTTTGCGCAAAGTTCATAGCTGGCTTCGGTTTTGCAGATATTTTTAACGGAAACCGCCAATGTCTCGCGATTTATATCCCAATTGGTGGTGCCGCCAAAATCTTCAATCAAATTTTGCATCACAAGCACATCTGTCAGCGCCGGCACGTCATGTATTGTACAGGTTTCGTCTGTCAGCATCGTTGCCGCAATAATGGGCAAAACCGAGTTTTTGCCGCCGGACACCCGCAGCTTGCCGCGCAAGCGGCCGCTTTCTTCTATGATAAATTTTCCCAAGGGAACCACCGCCTCATTCATATGTTTTAAATTATTATTGACAGCCAAAAAAGCAAAAATACCTGCGCCTGCATATTATAGGTTTATAATCGAAATAGTCTGGAGGCATGACTATGCTGGGCATGATTTTGATTGACGACAGACGATATATGCATACAAAAAACTACCTCAAAGCCAGAGGCCATATTTTTTGCGAGGCAGACACCCCGCCGCAAAATCTGGATTTTATGATTTTTCCCTTTGCCGGAGAAATTGATGAAAGCGCATATGACAATGCCTATTTTGCGGTCATAAAACGTGACGCGGCAATTTTTTCGGGCATAAAAAACGCGTATTTGGCGCAAAAATGCCTGGAACATGGCCTTTCATATCATATCATGATGGACGACGGCGAAATTGCCAAGAAAAACGCCGTGCCCACCACCGAGGGCGTAATTGTGTATCTTGTGACCAATAGGGAAAGCACAATCGGGGGCAGCCTTGTGCTGATTATTGGATATGGCATTTGCGGGGGCGATTTGGCGCGCAAATTAAAGGGCCTGGATGCCGATGTTTATGCCCTTGTGCGCAATCGCGAAAGGGAAGCCCTGGCCGAAAAAGACGGCGTGACGCCAATCTATCTGCATCAGCTCTTTTCCTATGATTTCGACGTAATTATAAACACCGTGCCCCAGACAGTCCTTACGGATGAGATGTTGCGGCGCCTGGGCAACACCCTGCTTTTGGACATTGCCTCAAAGCCATATGGCTTTGATATGGCGCTGGCCCAAAGCTTTAACGAAAAGTCCGCCCTGCTGCCGGGCATACCGGGCAAATATGCAGTGAAAACATCGGGCGAAATTTTGGGGCAGTACATAAACGAAATTTTAAGGGGGAGACAACATGACATTAAATGATAAGAAAATCGGATTTGGCATAACAGCATCCTTTTGCACCCTGCCCGCAATCCTTGCGCCAATGCAAGAGCTTGTGACGGCCGGGGCCGATGTTTATCCCGTGGTGTCCCATGAAGTGTTTGCAAACAGCTCTCGCTTTCATGACGGGGATGAATTTCTGGAAGATTTGCGCGAAATTACAGGCAAAGACGCAATTCATACAATTGCGGGGGCAGAGACACTGGGCCCGCAAAATCCCATGGACATCATGATTATCGCCCCGGCCACGGGCAACACAATAGGCAAGATGGCCCATGGCATATGGGATACGCCTGTGCTGATGGCGGCAAAGGCCACACTGCGCAACAATGCGCCGGTGCTAATTGCCATGTCAACCAATGACGCCCTGGGAATTAACGGCGAAAATATCATGAGGCTGTATAACACAAAAAATGTCTATTTTGTACCATTTGGGCAGGACAACCCTGTGGATAAGCCCACCAGCATGACGGCGGATTTGTCCCGGCTGGCGGCGGCGGCTATGCAGGCCCTCGAAGGCAGGCAAATTCAGCCGGCCCTTGTGTAAAGGAAGTGGTATCATGACGCGGCATATGTTTGCGGGGGCCTTGACCCCCGCCGGTTTTGTGGACTTTTTCGACCACATCATGCCTGTGCAAAAGGCGCGGGCGCGGTATTTTCTTAAAGGCGCGTCAGGCGGCGGCAAAGGCACATTTATGCGCCGGGTTGCGGAAGCTCTGGCAAAGCGCGGTATAGCTGCCATCGAGCTGTTTCATTGCGCAAACGACGCCCCAAGCCTGGATGCCATAGCAGCGCCGCAGATTGGCCTGTGCATCATGGACGCAACAGCGCCCCACAGCCGCGACCCGCAAATCCCCGCAATCACCGATATAATTATTGACTTTGCACAATTTCTGGACAAAGATAAATTGTCGGGACACAAAAGGGCAATCCAAAACCTCTTGCACGACAAAAAGGTGATAATGGACAAGGCAATGGGATATTTCGCCGCTGCGGGCAAGGTCTACTCCGCGGATAAAGCCGCCGCCCATGCCGCCCTGAATTCGGCCGAGCTGGAATATCTGGCCGACACCATCCTGTGTAGGGGCGACCTCTGGTCGCCCGCCCCCAATGCCAAAGCTTTACAACATTCTTCCGAGGCTTGTAGGGGCGAGCTTTGCTCGCCCGCGTCCAATCGTAAACTCTTCTTGACAGCCGTCACGCCGGAAGGTCAAGTAAGCCTGGCCGACGACGCCTTTGACGACTGTTATGTCTACGCCCTGCACACCGAAGAGCAAATCGGCACAAACCGCCTTTTGACGCGCATACAGCAGGCCGTAAGCATAGGCGGCATAGCCACAGAAAGCTTCCACAATCCGCTTGCCCCCTCGCAAATAGAATATCTGCACCTGCCAAGCCAAAAGCAGGCCTTTGTCACAACAGGCGGCATCTTCGGCTATCGCGGCAAGGTCAACGAAAGGATAGACCTGGCGCCCTGCATAAATCCCGCCATGCTCATCCGCATAAAGCTGGACATAGAGCGCGATACCGAGCTGCTAAACTCCCTGCTGGACCAAACAACAAGCCTGC
This sequence comes from Clostridiales bacterium, assembly GCA_031277155.1. GTDB lineage: Bacteria > Bacillota > Clostridia > Lachnospirales > WRAX01 > WRBK01. The sequence goes on from JAITMW010000094.1 coordinate 9,947, forward strand.
TGCGCGCCGCCAAGGCCCTTCACACCAAAATAGAAGAAATTTACATCCAAGCCATGGACTTTGCCCGGGCAGATGAGGTAACACAAAAATTCATCACAAGTATTGACATTCACCCATATTCATGATATAATGCAATCAAGACAAAAATCAAGAAAGAGAAAGTGCTGTAACACTTCCTCTTTCTCCGGCTTGACCACGATTAGAGTGTGGAAGGGCTTACTGGTCGAAAATCATGAAAATAACCAGCTTAACCTTGCTTTGGGGGCTGGTTATTTTCGTTGTCGATGTTTATGAACATAAATGCATACGTATTTACATGCAAAAGACAGTCAATAATGCAAAAATCTTCTCTTGACATCGCAATTCCTGCATGATACAATAATTGTATTATACAATTATTGTAGGAGGGCAGCTTATGAACACAACAGAACCGCACAAAAGATTAAGAGAGCTTATCCGCCAGCTGGAGCGAAAAACCGGAGCCTTAAGCGATTCCCAAATGGCTTGCTGCAACATCACAATGGCGCAATGCCACGCCTTAATAGAGATTGGCCGCGCCGGGCACATTTCGCTGATAGAACTTTCGGAGGCCCTGGGCCTTGAAAACAGCACTATCAGCCGCACCGTAAATCATTTGGTAAACGCGGGGGTGGCCAGCCGCGAAACTGACCCCGCAAACCGCCGATATGTCATAATATCCCTTACAGGCGACGGCCGACGAATGTTTGACGGCATCGAAGCCGGTATGAGCCTGTATTATGGGCAGATTTTGCGCAAAATCCCAATTGAAAAACAGGAAAAAGTATTAAGCGGCATACAGATTTTACTGGATGCATTTATCGCATTGGAGGAGGAGAAATCATGAAAGATATACGAAAAATGGTGCAACAACGTTACGGAAAAATAGCCGATGAGAGCTGCTGCTTTAATAATCAGGGCATTTCGGACACGGCGGTGAATTATGCGAACATAGACCTGTCGGCGCTGCCCGAAGAGGCGATACAGGCTTCACTGGGCTGTGCAAACCCTCTTGTTTTCGCCCGGCTTTCAGAGGGCGAAACCGTGTTGGACTTGGGAAGCGGCGGCGGCATGGATGTTTTGGCGGCCTCGCGCCTTGTGGGCGATACTGGCAAAATATACGGCCTTGATATGACGGACGAGATGCTGCAACTCGCCAACAGCAACAAGGCAAAAATGGGTGCCAACAATGCAGAATTTTTGAAAGGCTATATTGAGGACATCCCGTTGCCGGATGAAACCATTGATGCCGTGATTTCAAACTGCGTTATAAATCTGTCACAGGACAAGCAAAAGGCATTGTCGGAGGCTTACAGGGTCATCAAGCCGGGCGGCCGCCTGCGCATTGCCGACATGGTAAGCATAAAGAAAATATCCCCAAAGCTGCGCGAAGACGCGGAAATGTGGTGCGGCTGCCTGGCCGGAACAATCACAATTGCAGAATATGAATCCATTTTGCAAAATTGTGGCTTCTCCAATATAAAAATCGAGATTGCACATGTTTACACAAAGGAGACAATCGGCATCCGAACCGATTTGGGCGACATAGACGGGGCCTTCGCCGGCGCGCTGATTAGTGCCGATAAGAATGTATTGTAATTTCCAAAGTTTTTTGATAAAATATACTGACAATCAGAAAACAAGGAGAAGAAACGCCAATGCAAAACATCAGAAACTTTTCAATAATCGCCCATATAGACCACGGCAAATCCACGCTGGCCGACAGGCTGATACAAAATTCCGGCCTGCTGACAAGCCGCGAAATGCAGGAGCAGGTGCTGGATAATATGGATTTGGAGCGCGAGCGGGGCATCACCATAAAGGCCCAGGCGGTGCGGCTGATTTATCGCGCGGCAAATGGGCAGGAATATACCCTTAATTTGATAGACACGCCGGGGCATGTGGACTTTAATTACGAGGTCAGCCGATCTTTGGCTGCCTGTGAAGGCGCGGTGCTGGTGGTGGATGCCGCCCAGGGCGTCCAGGCCCAGACGCTGGCCAATGTATATCTGGCCCTGGAGCAAGAGCTGGAAATTGTCCCCGTCATCAACAAGGTTGATTTGCCCGCCGCAGACCCACCCCGCGTCATCAAGCAAGTGGAGGACATCATAGGCATTGTGGCCAGCGACGCGCCGCTGATATCCGCCAAAACAGGGCTTAATATCGACGACGTATTCGAAAAAATCGTGAAGGACGTGCCGCCGCCCACAGGCAACGCGGACGCATCCTTGCGCGCGCTGATTTTTGACAGCCTGTTTGACCAATACAAAGGCATAATCGTCTTCATCCGGGTCTTTGACGGCACATTAAAAAAGGGCGAAAAAATACGCTTTATGGGCAGCGCAAAGGATTACGAGGTGATAGAGGTCGGCATGTTTGCGCCGGGCAATTTCATCCCCGCAGACAAGCTCTCCGCCGGTGAAGTGGGCTATTTTACCGCAAGCATTAAAAATGTGGCCGACACCCTGCCCGGCGACACAGTTACCCACGCCGAAAACCCCACGGACAAGCCCTTTCCCGGCTATAAGAAGGCCACGCCCATGGTGTTTTCGTCCATCTTTCCGGCAGACCGCAGCAAATACCCCGATTTGCGCGACGCCCTTGAAAAGCTGGTTTTAAACGACGCCTCGCTTTTTTACGAGCCCGTAACCTCCATGGCCCTTGGCTTTGGCTTTAATTGCGGCTTTTTGGGCCTTTTGCATCTGGAAATCATCCAAGAGCGGCTGGAGCGTGAATATAACCTGGATTTGGTATGCACGGCCCCTTCCGTAAATTACAAAATCCATATGCCGGACGGCATCGTCAAGCAAGTTTCCAACCCGGCCGACTTTCCGGAGCCAACCCAAATCGCCGCCATGGAAGAGCCCATCGTAAAGGCCGAAATCATCTTGCCCAGCGAATATATCGGCGCCATCATGGAAATTTGCCAGACCCGCCGCGGCGTTTTCATCTCCATGGACTATATCGAGCAAGACCGGGCAAGGCTGGTATACCATATGCCGCTAAACGAGATTATCTATGACTTTTTCGACGCCCTAAAGTCCCGCAGCCGCGGCTATGCGTCCTTTGATTACGAGCTTATCGGCTATAACGAATCTGCCCTTGTCAAATTGGACACCTATATCAACCGCGAAATTGTCGACGCCCTCTCCTTCATCGTCCACAAGGACAGCGCCGTAGAGCGGGGCCGCAAAATCGTGGAAAAGCTGAAAAAGGAGATACCCCGCCATCAATTCGAGGTGCCCATACAGGCCGGCGTTGGCTCAAAAATTGTCGCCCGGGAAACTGTAAGCGCCCTGCGCAAAGACGTGACGGCAAAATGCTATGGCGGCGACATAACCCGCAAAAAGAAGCTGCTGGAGCGGCAAAAAGAGGGCAAAAAGCGTATGCGCCAGGTGGGCAATGTGGAGCTGCCCCAATCAGCGTTTATGAGCGTGCTGAAGCTGGATGAGGATTAAGAGGGAATAAGGCATGAGTGAGATTTTCAACCTCATCCCGAAAGACAAGCATGACATTTCGGGCATGGAGACATTGAGAACAATTGATATTGACAAAGTCGAGCCCATTTTGTGCAAACTTCTTGAATGTATGAAGGACGGCAATTGGCCTTGTGCGAGAGAATTGCTGGACATAATGCCGCGCTTTCATTCCCTGCTGGTGCCGCATATAAAAGACATTTTCAATTCCGACGACGGCGACTGGAAATGGTTTATATTGCTGCTTGTAGAGCGATTTCCGATGGAAACTATAGAACTGCTGGAAGCAGATATAGAGCGCATGGCAGCGCAGCCAACTATGGACGAAGTATACTCCGAAGCAAATGAAGAAGCATACAGATTTCTTGACAAGCTTAATGACAGATTTATTGACAGGCTCCCCAAAGAAATAATTAATGGCAAGGTTGTCACTATGGCCTATCCATGGATTGACAATCGGCGTGCCTCAGCAAATATATCGCGCATTTTTGATAACCACTTAGATAGAAAGAGCTGCGAGATGTTTGTCCGTGTAGGTGTGAATCTAGCAGGAAGTTTGGTTATACCCGATATTTCGGTGGTGCGTGATTTGGAAAAAGTCATAAGAGAAGATGCCATATATGGTGCGCCTGATTTGATTGTGGAATTTTTGACCTCTGCTACAATTGCAAGACTTAGGATTGACAAGATGAAATTATACGAACAAAGCGGTGTGAAAGAATATTGGATTGCAGATACAAAAAATCGTGCGGTTGAAGTGTATGTGCTGAAAAACAATAAATTTGAAATTGACGGCATATACGCCGTTTGTAATGAGTCTGATTTGTGGGAGATGACCGAAGAAGAAAAGGCCGCCATCATCACTGAATTTAAGACATCGCTGTTTGAGGATTTGGTGATAAGCATCAAGGAAATTTTTAGGGATGTGATGGAATGACGCCCCTGTCAATCTACATCCACATCCCTTTTTGCCGGTCGCGGTGTATTTATTGCGACTTTCTCTCATTTTGCGGCAAGGATGATATGATTGCGCCCTATGTGGATGCCCTTTGTGCCGATATTGCCGCCGCCGCGCCGGAATTTGCGAATTATAAAGCGGTCAGCGTGTTTTTTGGCGGCGGCACACCCACGGTGCTGGCGGCGTCACAGCTTGGGCGTATTTTTGATGCCGTGGCGCATAATTATCCCCTGGCGGAGGATGTATCGGTCACAACGGAAGCCAATCCCGATACTGTGGATTTTGCCTGTCTGGCAAAGCTGCGGGATACGGGCTTTAATCGCATCAGCTTTGGCGTGCAGAGCTTTGACGCCAACTTGCTTGCGGCCATAGGGCGCGCACATTCGCCCCAAAAGGCCGTGGATGCCGTGAATATGGCCGCCGCGGCCGGGTTTGCGGATATTGG
>JAITMW010000106.1 GCA_031277155.1 Clostridiales bacterium
AAAATGCGGCGATGATTTTATCATAGGCTTTCGCATATCCGCGGACGAATTTATCGAAGGCGGCCGCACAATTGAGGCTACAAAGGTCATCGTCAAAAAGCTGGAAGAGGCCGGCGCAGACCTTATCCACGCCTCGGCGGGCGTTTATGCCTCTGCCGATACAATAGTCCCGCCTTCATATGTGAAGCATGGCTGGATTGCGGACTTTGCGGCGGAAGTAAAAAAAGCGTGCAGCATACCCGTCATTGCCGTGGGCCGCATAAACGACCCTCATGTGGCAGACAGCATCATCGAAAGCGGCAAGGCGGATTTTGCGGGCATGGCGCGCGCTTCTCTTATAGACCCTGCCCTGCCGAACAAGGCAATGGAAGGAAAATTTGAGGATATTCGCCACTGCATAGGCTGTAATCATGGCTGTTTGGGCATATTGTTCGCCAACGGGCCGATTAAATGCGTTCTAAATCCCGAATTGGGCAACGAGCATAAGGGATTGCCCGAAAAAGCCGCAACACCCAAGAAAATCGCAATTGCAGGCGCCGGCCCCGCGGGCCTTGAAGCGGCTATTTACGCCGCACTTGCGGGCCATGCCGTCACTGTATTCGAAAAGGATTCAAAGGCGGGCGGCCAGCTGTATCTGGCGGCAATTCCACCCGGCAAAGGCGAGATAACTTCCTTTATCAGATGGCAGCTTACCCAGGCGGAGAAGTTGGGTGTTGAAATTAAATACAACACCGAGGTTTCTGCCGACTTTTTCGCGGACAAGCAGTTTGACCAAATTATTGTGGCCACGGGCGCGCAACCGGCGCAGCCGGCCATCCCCGGGGCGGACCTGCCCCATGTTGTAAGCGCCCAGAGCGTCCTTGCCGGAGAGTGCCACGCCGGATATAATGTGGTTGTAATAGGCGGCGGGCAGGTTGGCGCCGAAACGGCAAACCACCTGGCGGTATATCTGAAGAATATCACATTGGTAGAGATGCAGGCCGCCATAGCGGCCGACGAGCCCCTTGCGCCGCGCTGGCATCTTCTGCGCTCGCTGGACAGCAGGAAAGTGCGGGTTATTACAAATGGCGCTGTTGAGGAAATCAAGCCGGAATCCGTCATAGTTAAAACTGCGGACGGCAAGGTAGAATTGCCCTGCGACGGCGTGGTTATGGCGACTGGCTCGGTGCCCAATGACGCGCTGGCCAAACAGCTGCTTGAAAAGGGCCTGCCGGTGAAAATTATCGGCGATGCCGGCAAGGTCGGGAATATACTCGATGCCACCGAGCAGGGATACAACGCCGCCCTATCAATCTAACAGCAAAACAAACAAATCCCCCTGCCAAGAAATTGGCCGGGGGGTCTTTATGTGAATCGAAATCAATCTAAAATGCAATTTGCCGCCCGCGCGCTGTGTTGCCTCTTGATTTTTGTGGCCTTCAGTGGTAAAATGATATAAACAAATTGCAAGCAAGGAGGAAAAAATGTCTAATAGCAGAGCAATTAACAGTGAAAAAACCAAAATGCTGGCAGTTACGGGGCTTATGATAGCCATCGCGGTTATCATGGCTTTTACGCCCTTGGGAACAATTCCTTTGCCTGTGGTCAGCGTTACCATTGCAATTTTGCCGGCCATTATCACAGCGATGGTGCTGGGATTTTTGCCCGGCCTGATTGTGGCGACAGCAGTCGGGCTATGCTCCATGATTAGGGCATATATCATGCCAACGGGAATTCTTTTTCCTTTTATACAAAATCCGCTGGTGTCGGTTTTTCCGCGTATGCTTATCGCCGTCACCGTGTTTTTGGTGTTTAAAGCCCTAATCAACACAAAACTTCCAAGGGCAGCGTCTATAGGCGTGGCCGCCGCGGCAGGCTCTGTCACAAACACGGTGGCTTTTTTGGGTGTTATGTGGATAATATACGCCGCGCCTTTGCATGAGGCGATTTTGACCAACCCGGATATTCCGCATGTGACTGTATGGGCGTTTATATTGAGCATTGTCACATCAAATGCCATTTTGGAAGTTATTGCCAATACAATTATCGCCACTTTGGTGGTGACGGCTCTAAGCAAAGCAAGATTGTCAAAATACTAACTGAGGTGATTTTATGGAAAAAACCATGGAAAAAATTGTGGCGCTGGCGAAAAACAGGGGATTTATCTTCCCCGGCAGCGAGATTTACGGCGGCCTGGCCAACACATGGGATTATGGCCCCCTTGGCACAGAGCTTAAAAACAACGTAAAGGCGGCCTGGTGGAAGAAATTTGTGCAGGAGCATCCCCTGAATGTGGGGCTGGACAGCTCTATTTTAATGAACCCCGCCGTGTGGGTTGCCTCCGGCCATGTGGGCGGCTTTTCGGACCCGCTGATGGATTGCCGCGAATGTAAAGAGCGTTTTCGCGCCGACAAGCTGATTGAGGATTATATGGCGGCAGGCGGCATCGCGGAGACCTGCGACGGCTGGAGCCGCGAGCAAATGAAGGCATATGTGGACGAGCATAAAATCCCCTGCAAATGCGGCAAGCACAATTTCACTGACATCCGCGAATTTAACCTGATGTTTAAAACCCATGCGGGCGTGACGGACGACAGCAAAAATGTGGTGTATATGCGCCCGGAGACCGCCCAGGGCATCTTTGTTAATTTCAAGAATGTGCAGCGCACCACGCGCAAAAAGGTGCCCTTTGGCATATGCCAAATTGGTAAGTCCTTCCGCAATGAGATTACGCCGGGCAATTTCATTTTTAGAACCCGCGAATTTGAGCAAATGGAATTGGAATTTTTCTGCGCCCCGGGCACGGATGAAAAGTGGTTTAAATATTGGCTGCAATTTTGTGTGGACTGGCTGCATGGCCTGGGCCTGACGCCTGAAAACATGCGCCTGCGCGACCACGGCCCGGACGAGCTTTCGCATTATTCCAACGCCACAACGGACATCGAAGTGCTGTTTCCGTTTGGCTGGGGCGAGCTTTGGGGCATTGCAAACCGCACGGATTATGACCTTATGGCCCATCAGGAACACAGCAAAGAGGACATGAATTATTTTGACCAAGAAAGCGGTGAAAAATTTGTGCCATATGTTATAGAGCCTTCGCTGGGCTGTGACAGGCTGTGCCTGGCCTTCATCTGCGATGCCTATCACGAGGAGGCCGTGGCCGAAAATGACACGCGGGTTGTGCTTAAGCTGCATCACGCCATTGCGCCCGTCAAGGCCGCCATTTTGCCCCTGTCAAAGAAGCTGTCCGAGGCCGCGACCAAAATTTACCAGGACCTTTGCGGCGATTTTGTTTGCGATTATGACGAATCAGGCTCTATAGGCAAGCGCTACCGCCGTTTTGATGAAATTGGCACCCCCTTTTGCATCACCTACGACTTTGAATCCGAAAACGACGGCGCAGTAACCGTGCGTTATCGCGATTCCATGGAACAAGAACGCGTGAAAATTGCCGACCTAAAGCAATTTTTGGCGGAAAAATTGGAGTATTGATATGAACGATATCATTGCTTGGGCAATAATAGGCATTGTCCTTGGCTGGCTTTTCTGGCGCAGGGGGCGTGCGGCAAGCAGCATTGCCAAGCCCGTCGTCTCTGTGGAGGCGCGTATCGTGAAAATGCGGGGCAATATCGGGCCAATCAAGCTGGGTTCCTCATCCGGCTTTAAAACCATACCCGGACGATATATTACATTTGAAATCCTCTCCGGAGAGCGAAGCGGCGCAAAAAAGACGTTTTTCATTGAGGACCATAAAATCGGATTTGTCGCGCCGGATGACAGCGGCACCCTTACATTGCAGGGCGTGCGCTTTATTGGCTTCGAGCGCAAAGCGTAGCCAATTCTCCATATACTAAAAAACAAGGATATCGGCCTTACGATATCCTTTTTTGTTGCGGCTTGGCTAATATGGCAATATCATCAATTTTTTCAAAAATTTTCAAATTTACGAATAATAAATTTGCGGGGGGTTAATAATAGCTGTGGAGGTGTTTACAACATATGGAAGAGAAACCAAGAGGTACAAGAAACCCGAAAAGCGTCAGGGGCAGGGGCTTTTATGTCGCCATGTATTCCAGCCTCGGCGGTCTGCTGGTGCTGGCCATAGCCATAGGCTATTACAACTTCATTGGCTTTGGCGGCCAAACAGGCGAAACCCATGTGGCCGAGATGACGCAGGAAGATTGGTGGTTGACAGAAGCGGAAAACCTTCCTGTTGGCAACCATTGGGATATGTCCCTGGCCGATTTGCAAGGAGGCCAGCAAGCACAAACCCCGCCGCCGGCACCAAGGCTAACCCCGCCGCCGGCACCATCGCCTGATGAAGGCGCAAGAGACAGACAGCCAAGCACGCCCCCGGTGCCAAGCCCGTCGCCCCAGGCAGAGAGCAGAGCGCCCGCCGCCACACCAAGGGCCACACCCGGCGCTGCGCCGGAAGGCGCGGATGACGATTGGGATTGGGATGCCGCAGATTGGGAAATTGGCGACCAGGACGAAATTTACCTGGGCGAGGACGACGGCTATTATGACGACCCCTTTGAGGTCTTTGACCCCGCCCAAGCCCCGCAAACTTTCGCCAATTTCACCGAAGAGGACAATATGCATTGGCCGGTGCTGGGTGACGTGGTGATGGACTTTGCCATGGACAGGCTGGTTTATGACATCACCCTGGACCAATGGCGCACCAATGACAATGTGGCCATTGCGGCAAACCGCGGCGATGCCGTGCGTGCCGCGGCTTCGGGCATAGTGGCGGACATTTTGAATAGCCGCCAATTTGGCCCTACTGTAGTAATTGACCATGGCAATGGCTGGGTTACGACATACAGCCAGCTTGACCCCGACACGGCGGTAAGCATCGGTGATGTAGTGACACGCGGCCAAATTATAGGCTCTGTCGGCAGCCCATCCATTTTCGGCAGCCTGCTGGGCTATCACGTAAACTTCGCAATAACAAACGACGACGCCCCCATAAACCCCCATACCCTGCTGACCACAGCAGAATAGGAGACAGCCGGCATATGCCGGCATTACATATTTTTCAGGAATTCCTTTGGTTTAGCAGCCAAACAATGTTCTCTCCAAGCCGCCGCATGGTTTTTATGCCTTCTTTGTCCTTTGAAAAATCGCCCGGGTCAGAGGACAGCGACATATTTAGATATCTGCTGCCGGGCACAATCATGTCGCTTATGAGAAAGAAGCGCTGCATGGTGTCCAGCGCGGGTATGCCGCCCGCGCGGCGCACAGCCGACACCGCCGCGCCGACTTTGCGGCTAAACATGAAGTTGTTGCGCCTTGATACAAAGCCGCAGCGGTCGATAATGGCTTTGATTTCCGGCGTCACATCGAAAAAATATGTGGGCGAGCCAAGGATTATTGCGTCAGCGGCCGTCATTTTTTCGTAAACTTCATTAACCCAGTCGTCAATCACACATTTGTTGCGCCCGGCACAGCCGTTGCAGTGCATACAGCCGCGCACAACGCGCTTGCCCGCCTGATAAAGCTCGGTTTCGCAGCCGGCATCGGCGCACGCCGCCAGCACCTCGGTAAGCATATCATTGGTATTGCCTCCGTGGCGCGGGCTTCCGTTTACAGCAAAAATTTTCATTTTACCTCATCCTCTCTAGTAGTCAAAGCAGGGGCCGCCCTGCAAACACCGTAACTACACATTATTATATCTCCAAAATCTCCCACTGTCAAGGTGTTGGAGCTGTCGCTTTCCAATTTTGTGCTGGCATCATCCAGAAAAGTGTGGTACAATTTGGTTATAATACACATGAGATTTTTTAGGAGGTTGCGGGCATGAATTTTGAATATAGGATATCCACCCCGCGAGAGAATTTTTACGACATAACGGCGCAAGTACGTGAAGCAATTGCCAAAAGCGGCGTAAAGGACGGCATGGCCGTTGTTTACTGCCCCCACACCACGGCGGGCATCACAATCAACGAAAATGCCGACCCGGATGTGGTTTTGGACATGCTTTTGGGTTTGGACAGGGCATTTCCCGACCGCCCGGAATTTCGTCACGGCGAAGGCAACAGCGCGGCCCATTTAAAAGCAGGCACGGTGGGCTCAAGCGCCGTGGTGATAGTTTCGGACGGCAAACCGGTTTTAGGGACATGGCAGGGAATATATTTTTGCGAATTTGACCCGCCGCGCAGCAGAAAATTTTATGTCAAAGTAATTTGAAGCAAGGAGCGCATGGCAAATGCCGAAGGATTTTGAAACCATTTCGGCCAAAACCATTATAAGCAGGGTGAGCAAGCCCTCAAGCTGGTTTGGGGCGGAGTATAACATGAATATTTACCGCGGCTGCTCTCATGGGTGCATCTATTGCGACAGCCGCAGCGACTGCTATCGAAACGCGGACTTTGACAGGATAAAGGTTAAGGAAAATGCCCTGCAAATAATCCGTGACGAGCTGCGGCGCAAAGTTAAAACAGGTGTTATTGCCACAGGCGCAATGAGCGACCCTTACAACCCGGCGGAGCGTGAACTAAAATTAAGCCGCCACGCCCTTGAATTGATGAATTCATTTGGGTTTGGCGCGGCTATAACGACAAAATCCGCCCTTATTGCCCGTGATATTGATGTGCTGCAAGACATAAAGAGTCATTCGCCCGTGATTGCGAAAATCACCGTGACCACGGCGGATGATGGCCTGTGCCAAAAGATAGAGCCTAATGCGGACGCAACGACCCGACGATTTGAGGCTGTGGCAAAATTAGCCCAGGGCGGCATTTATTGCGGCATATTGTTAAACCCCGTGCTGCCGTTTTTAACCGATACGCCGGAAAATATCGCGGGCGTGTTGCGCTTGGCAAAAGAGGCGGGGGCAAAATTTGTCCATACATTTATGGGCATGACATTGAGGGCGGGAAATCGCGAATATTTTTACAGCCGGCTGGATAAGGATTTCCCTGATGTAAGAGGCAAATATATCAAAAGATTTGGCAATCAATACAGCTGCACCGCGCCGGACGCCAAAAAGCTGTGGGGCATATTTTCAGCGGAATGTGAGCGGCTGGGCCTGCTGTATGACATGAAAGCAATTACCGGTAAATATAAATCGGGATATTATGGCAGGCAGCTGTCCCTGCTTTGACGGCGAGCAAGCCCAAAGGATTGGTGTTATGATTGACTTTAAAAAAACGGAAAAAGAATTGTATCAGCCAAAAACCACGCCGTCTGTCATAGACGTGCCGGAGATGCTTTTCATCGCCATTGACGGCAAAGGCGACCCAAACACCGGCGCGGAATATGCCGAGGCGGTGCAGGCCTTATACGGCGTTGCGTATACAATCAAGATGGGCAATAAGGCTGTTTTGGAGTATGTTGTGCCGCCTTTGGAGGGCTTTTGGAGCGTCGCCGACCCTAATTTTAAGGGTGGCGGCCTGCCAATTACGGATAAAAGCAAATTTATATGGACAATGATGATACGCCAGCCCGATTTTGTAACCGCCGAGATATTTCAAGCCGCCAAAGCCGCCCTTGCAAAGAAAAAGCCCGCCCTTGACACATCAAAGGTGCGGCTTGAGAGGATTACAGAGGGGCTTTGCATGCAGGTAATGCACATCGGTGCCTATGATGATGAGCCCGCCACCATTGCCGCTATGGACAAATACGCTGCAGAAAATGGCTATGAGGCAGATATGGACGGCCACCGCCGCCATCATGAAATTTATATTTCTGACCCGCGAAAAACGGCGGCGGACAAACTAAAAACCATAATAAGGCATCCAATCAGGAGACAGGCCCGTGACGCATAACATTGGAGGCAAATTTTGACAGCTATTGACACTTTGAAAGCATATTTTGGCTATGACAATTTTCGCCCCGGGCAGGAAAGCCTCATTAACGACATTTTGGCGGGCAAAGATGTTTTGGGCATAATGCCAACCGGCGCCGGAAAATCCATTTGCTTCCAGGTGCCCGCATTGATGACAGATGGCATTGCTCTGGTGATTTCGCCGCTTATTTCGCTTATGAAGGACCAAGTCAATGCCCTCAATCAAACGGGGGCAGCGGCGGCTTTTATCAATTCCTCGCTGTCGGATGCGCAAATCGCCAAGGCGCTGCGAAACGCCGGTAATGATGCTTACAAGCTGATTTATGTCGCACCGGAGCGCCTGGGCACTTATGATTTTATAAACTTTGCGGCCTCTGCTGACATTTCCATGGTGGTGGTGGACGAGGCCCATTGCATATCTCAATGGGGGCAGGATTTTCGCCCCAGCTATACCGCCATCCCAAATTTTGTGTCCGCATTGCGCAAACGTCCTATTTTATCGGCATTTACAGCTACGGCGACGCCCAAAGTCCGCGAGGACATCATCGAGAGGCTGGCTCTTAAAAGCCCGACGGTTTTGGTGGCCGGCTTTGACAGGCCAAATCTGTATTTGGACGTGCTTAAACCGCCGGACAAAACCGCCGCCTTGGCATCATTTTTGGCGGACAGGAAAACGGCCTCCGGTATCGTCTATTGCTCCACGCGCAACACGGTGGAAGATGTGCATTTGGAGCTGCTAAAGCGGGGCTACAAAGCATCCCGCTATCACGCCGGTCTTACGGATAAAGAGCGGCACGATAATCAAGACGACTTTATTCACGACCGCATAAATATCATGGTCGCCACAAATGCTTTTGGCATGGGCATCGACAAGTCTGATTTGTCTTTTGTGGTGCATTTTAACATGCCCAAAGATGTTGAGGCATATTATCAGGAGGCCGGGCGCGCCGGGCGCGATGGCGAGCCTGCCCATTGCCTTTTGCTGCACGGCGGCAGGGATTATGCCACAAATTTGTGGCTTATTGACAACGGGGAGAACAAGGCACAGCTGGATTCGGCGACAGAGGCGCTGCTTAGAGAGCGAAACCTAAAGCGGCTTAATGAAATGGCCCTGTATTGCGAAACGCGGGAGTGTCTGCGGGCCTATATTTTGCGCTATTTCGGCGAAGAGCCGCCCGCCAATTGCGGCAATTGCGCAAATTGCAACACAACTTTTGAAGAGGTTGACATAACGACGGAAGCCCAAAAAATTATCTCATGCGTTGCCCGCATGAGGGAGCGTTTTGGCGTCAAGATGATTATTGACGTGCTAAAAGGCAATGCAAACCAAAGGGTACGGAGCTTTAGGCTGGATGGGCTGTCCACTTTTGGCATAAGTCAGGCCGCCGCTGATAGGCTGGCTGATATGATAAACCAAATGATTTTGGATGGGTATTTACATAAAACCGCCGAAAAATTTCCGGTGATAAAATTGGGGCCGCGGGCAGCAGAGGCTTTGCGGCCCGGAAATAAAGTAATCATGAAGACCTCTGCGCGGACCCAAGAAGCAAAAAGAGCGCCCATGATGCCCCTGCGGCCTGTGGACGGCAGGCTGTATGAAGCCTTGAAAGCATTGCGCCTAAGCATCGCAAACAAAAACGCATTGCCCGCTTTCACCATCTTCCATGACAGCACTTTGACGGATATGTGCATGAAAATGCCCGCAAGCATGGATGAAATGCTGGAAGTGTCGGGCGTGGGCCAGGTGAAAGCCCAGCGTTATGGACAGGCTTTTTTGGACATAATTAAGAATCACAGGGCAGATGCAGGTGCGGACAACGCTCCCCCGCCCTTTCATCCCAAGCAATACAATGCTGACGAGGTTGAAATCACTGAAGAAGCCGCCACCGTCAGCACCATTGCCGACCGCATCAATGTGCAGCTGCTGCAATGCGGCCTTGCCAAAATAACGGGCAAGCGCATTAACGACTGGTTGGTGTCGCAAAATTACCTGACTTTGGCCGTCATATATGGCAAGAATTTCAAAGTGCCCACGAAAAAGGGCGAGCATCTGGGCATAGAGATGCAAGAGCGCGAAATAAGGGGCGAAAATGCCGTACTGAATTTCTACGCCTCCCGGGCGCAAATTTTTATAGCTGAAAATGCCGGGAATATCTAATGCCCATGGGTAAAGTGCCTGGGAAGAAATTATGGTAACTATATATAATTCTACACCAATGGATTAAAGTCATTAAAAGACCACCACTATTTTAAATAGTGGCGGTTGGTGTCACTAGTTCAAAAATATCACAAGGATTGTCCTTTAATTTTGAGTGTTGACAGTCACAAGGACTACAATGGATCCATCTTCTTGCTCTTCCCAAGAAACAAATGCGCCAACAGCAACATGTCTACCCCACTCGTTGACTGCATTACCATTTTCATCATACGGTAGCCTAAAGGCATGATATTCCCTGCTTCGAAAGCTCGTGAAAAGATCTGAAATATCATCATCTCGCTCAAAGTGTTGTCCGATTTCATCTAGTGTCATGCCAACACGAAACCCAAGAATCCCAAATCGTCCTGCTTCAACGCCATTAGTTCCAACAATCTCAACTGCCATTTCATCTTCAAAATAAACAAATAAGCCACCTTGGAACTCATATTCACCTCTGTCAACATTTATTGGCTGTCCAAATAGAGCTTCAATTTCACTTCTGCTATCACCTAACGAAATTATATAATCATTTA
>JAITMW010000055.1 GCA_031277155.1 Clostridiales bacterium
AATATTCCGCTGGTGCGCTTTGATATGAGCGAATATCAGGAATCCCACGCGGTGGCCCGCCTGATAGGCTCGCCGCCGGGATATGTGGGATATGACGAGGGCGGATTGATGGTGGATGCCGTGCGCAAAACGCCCCATTGCGTGCTGCTGCTGGATGAAATTGAAAAGGCCCACGCCAATATTATGAATGTGTTGTTGCAAGTGATGGATTATGGCAAGCTGACGGACAACAGCGGCAAAAAGGCGGATTTTCGCAATGTCATAATCATAATGACGTCAAATGCGGGGGCGAAGGAGGCGGACAGGAAGGTTATCGGCTTTGGAGGCGGGGTTAATCTGGCGGCCATGGGGCGCGAGGTAAATCGGGTGTTTGCGCCGGAATTTCGCAATCGCCTTAATCAGATTGTGTATTTCAACCCTGTTGACCGGGAAATGGCGGCGAAGATTGCCCGCAAGGCATTGGGCATATTGTCCAATCGTCTTGCGGAGAAAAATATCAGGATTGAGGCCACGGAAGATGCCCTGGAATTTATTGCCAAAGAAGGATTTTCCGCGGCCCAGGGCGCGCGGGAGATTATGCGCCTGGTGGAAGGGCCAATTAAAGAAAAAATTGTGGAGGCTCTGCTGTCTGATGGGCCGGATGAGGGCACCATTAAGCTGGTTTTGCAAAACGAGGAAATTTTTATTGAAATTTTGGGAACAAATTCATAAATTGCTTCGTAACATAACTGTAACATAAAAATGACAATGAGGTGATATGATGAAAAAGCTGTTTTTGGCCATGATGTTTGTTGGAATATTGTCCTTGGCGGCCTGCGGCGCGGCTCCTGCCGCCAATGACGCGGAACCTATGGCGCCGCCTGCGCCGGTCCTTGCACCCGAGGCGACAATGGATTGGGCCGATGACGATGCATTTGGCGGTGCATTTGAAATGGAAATGATGGAAGCCGACTTTGATTTTGACTATTACACGGCCTATGCGCCGGCTTTTGACGCCATAGAGCCTGTCGCCGCCGCGCGTATGCTGGTGCAGCGGGCGTGGCTGGAAATGGCCGCGGAGGATTTTGACGAAGCCGTAGCGAATTTGCGCAATGCCCCGGCGGCCTTTGGCGGCTACATTGAAAGCTCCTCTTTGTCGCAAGCCTGGGCGTCCGGCCCCGATTTTGAAGTCGAGGGCATGACGCGCATCTTCGACATAACCATGCGGGTGCCCGTGGCGCGCTTTGAAGAGGCACAGCGGCATGTGGAGGGTTATGGCGAGGTTTTGAGGCTGACCCAGACCACCGATGATGTGACGGGGCAATTTGTTGATGTGCAAAGGCGCATGGAGGCAATGCTGGTGCAGGAGGACAGGCTGCTGGAGCTTGTTGACCAGGCGGCCAATTTGCATCAGATATTTACGATTGAAGACAGGCTTAGGCAGGTGCGCACGCAAATTGAGATGTATAGGGGCAACATGGAAGGGATGGGGGACGCGGCGGCGTTTTCCACGATTGGTGTGCAGTTGTGGGAGATTTTGGAAGAAGAAGAGGAAGAGGAAGCAGAAGCGCATCCGTTTGGAGAGCGGATTTCCAATACTTTTAATACATCCGCAAGTATTGTGGGGTCTTTTTTACAGGGGCTTGTACTGTTTTTGACGGGGGCCTTCCTTCCGCTGCTGGTGCTGGGTGCCATTGCGGTGCCGATTGTCCTTATTGTGAGGTTTTTCACAAAGCGGGCGGCGGCCAAGCCGCCGAAGCATGTGGCATATCCGCCCCATTATGCACCATATCCTCAGCAATATTATAATGCGGAAACGCCGCAAGGGGCGCCGCCGGTTGAAAAAGCCACAGAGGAAGTTGCAGAGGCAACCAAAGAAGACGGAGGCGAAAAATCGTGATTTTTGCTGATAAAAGAGCAATTGTGACGGGAGGGGCAAATGGCATTGGCCGGCATATTTCAGAGAAACTGTTGGATGAGGGGGCATATGTCCACATCATCGACATTGACATAGATGCCGGGAGGGACATGGAAGGGCGGCACGAAAGGCTGAAATTTTTCCATGGTGATGTGGCGGAGAGGGCTGTGCTAGAGGTCCTTGCCGCCACCCCGGCCCAGCCGGTGGATTTTCTTGTGAATAATGCTTGTGTGGGGCGCGGCGGATTGCTTGCGCCTTGCTCCCATGCGGATTTTGAATATGTGCAGAGGGTTGGCGTGACCGCGCCGTATTATCTTACGAGTCTGCTGGTGCAAAACAGTATGCTGGCTGATGGCGCGGCGATTGTTAATATTGCGTCCACGCGGGCGATGCAATCCCAGCCGGATACAGAGGCATACTCCGCCGCAAAAGGCGGGCTGCTTGCGCTGACGCACGCCATGGCGGTTAGCCTTGCGGGGCGCGCCAGGGTCAATGCCATTTCGCCTGGGTGGATTGATACGGGCGGATATGAGGCCGATTTGGCTGACAAAGCGCAGCATCCCGTCGGGCGTATAGGCACGACGGAGGACATTGTGCAAATGGTGCTGTTTCTGTGTGACGGCGAAAAATCGGGATTTATTACGGGGCAAAATTTTGTGATTGACGGCGGGATGAGCAAATTGATGATTTATCATGGTGATTATGGCTGGAAGCTTCCCGGAAAGTGAGTGGGCTTGGGACGCGGGCGAGCGAAGCTCGCCCCTACATGTGGCCGAAAAATGCGGCAAGAATTATAGTTGCGGACATAGCGATGCCGCGAAAGGTAGGGGCGAGCTTTGCTCGCCCGAATCGGGCGGCTGAAAGCCGCCCCTACGAGTGCCCGGGGCTTAAGCTCCCCCTTGTAGGGGCGAGCTCTGCTCGCCCGCGTATCCGGCAGACTTTTTAAAAATTGTCGCGTATGTATAAAAAAGACAACATCAGGAGGGGTTTTTATGCATACAGATGAAAGGCGCGACAACGGGCCGCAGCCCATGATAACAGGGGCAATACCTGTGCCCATGGAGGCCAAAAAGTCCAAATTGCCCATAATTTTGGTATTTGCGGCGGGCTTTTTGGCTGCGGTATTAATTTTTGGGATATTTGCCGCAGCGGGCAGAATCAGACATTCGGCACAAGGAGTTACGATTACGGAAGGCATACAAATTGTGCATCAAATGGATTCGGCGGTTCTCACGCCCATCAGGCCATCCGATGTAAACAATTTGCAGTTCGCAATTGAGGATGTCCGCGCAATGGAAGTGACCACCACCAGCGGCCGCATTAATGTGGCATTTCATGGCGAAGATTTTATAAGCACCCATTGCTCTTCCGGCGCAAGCCACAGCCTTGACGACGGCCTGCTGAACCTAAGCAGCGTCAGCGGAAATTTCACCATTTTGCTTCCCGAAGATGCCCTTGATGCTTTAAGCCTAAGGAGCGTAAGCGGCAGGGTGGAGGTGGACGGCATATCACGAGCCAACACCGTTTTTGCACACAATCTCAGCATCAGAACCACCAGCGGCCGCATAAATTTGAATAATTTGGCCGTGCCGGGCAATTTGGAGGCAACATCGGTCAGCGGCAGAATCAATATCAGCAATATTTTGTCCGACGCCCAAAATACGAATTTATCCTCCACGAGCGGCAGGATTGTTGCAGATTATCCTTGACCAAAAATCCACATATTCAAAATGGCCAGCATCTCGCGCAGATGGTTGACTGTCCAGCTATGCCACGGCGTTGGCGCGCCCAGCGGGTTTGCGTCAATGCCGTTTTGTTGCGCCAATTGTGCGGCGC
>JAITMW010000058.1 GCA_031277155.1 Clostridiales bacterium
ACGCCGCAATTGAGTTGTCAAGCTATTTCTTATCAGCATCAGGCGTAACCATGTTGATATTTATGCCGGCCAGCCCCTTGCGCATTTCGGTGTCGGCCATTTTGTTCTGCATCCCCAAATAGTCCATCACGCCTATATTGCCGTTGGTTAGCGCGGATGCAATGGCCAGCGGCACCTGTGCCTCGGCCTCCACTACTTTAGAGCGCATTTCCTCAACCCGGGCGCGCATTTCCTGCTCCGCCGCAAAAGCGGTGGCGCGGCGCTCTTCGGCTTTGGCCTGGGCAATTTGCTTGTCGGCTTCGGCTTGGTCAATTTGCAGCTCGGCGCCGATATTTCTGCCCACGTCAATATCCGCAATGTCAATGGAGAGGATTTCGTATGCCGTGCCCGAATCCAGCCCCTTGTTGAGAACAGTTTGAGAGATTTTGTCAGGATTTTCCAAAACCTCTGAATGATTTTTTGAAGAGCCGATTGTCGTAACAATACCCTCGCCAACACGGGCAATAATTGTGTCTTCACCCGCACCGCCCACAAGACGCGCGATATTGGCACGCACCGTAACTTTGGCCAAAGCCTTGATTTCGATGCCATTGCCGGCCATGGCAGATATCATGGGCGTTTCGATGATTTTTGGCATAACGCTCATACGCACAGCCTCGAAGACGTCGCGGCCCGCAAGGTCGATGGCGGCGGCACGCTCGAAGGACAGCTCCATATTGGCTCTATGCGCCGCAATCAGCGCATCCACCACATTGTCAACCCGCCCGCCCGAAAGCAGGTGGCTCTCCAGCTGGTTTTGACTGACGGTAAGGCCCGCCTTTGTGCCCTTTATCAGGGGATTGATAACCCGCACGGGCTTTACGCGGCGCAGGCGCATGCCCACGAGGGAAAAAATGCTGACCTTAACGCCGGCCGAAACCGCCGAAATCCACAGCCCGACAGGTATGAAGTTGAAAAACAGCGTCAGCAGCAAAATAGCCGCAAGTGCAATAAGGGCTACCACTATCAGAAATCCGTCGTTTAAAAAAGGCATAAATTTTTCCTCCTTATATATAAAATGTGCTTTAACTTTGTTCTTTTTCCAGTTTTTTAAGCTCTTGCTGATATTCCTCATATGTGGGAAGCAAAAGCCCCTCCACATTGGCAGAATCTACCACAGCCAAATAGGCTTCTTTAACAGACTTGGCCTTGCCGACATTTTTGGCCAAAAGCGACAAAATCACCTTGGTTTCATAAGGCATCTGCCGCACCTCCTTAACTATTCGTATAGCTGGGCAATCTTCTTTTCAACCCACGCCACATCTTCTTCGTCCATAACAGCCTCTGTGGCGTTAATTTCCTCTTTAAGCCCTTTGATTGGCATGTCTTTGTTATCAAGCTTAATTTTCAGCAAAGTATACAATTTGTCTCGCTGTCTTTCTCTGATTTCCAAATGCGAAGCCATAGCCCTCCTCCTTAGTTTTCAATCAAGGTCACAAACACCTTGCCGCCCTTTACATCCACAACCTTCACCCGCTTGCCCTCCGATATGTATTTGGAATCGGAGGAAACCTCCACGCCGGCGCCGTTAAAATCCGCCATGCCCTGCGGGCGCAGGGCCGTTTTTGTTATGCCTTCCTTGCCCATAAAATACTCCAAACCGGACACATCAACCTTGTCCTGCGCCAGCGTCTCGGTTAGGATAAGTCTGCCGTCCAGCTGCTTGCTTTTCAAGAAGCGGAAGAAAAAGAAGGTGCCCGGTACCAACAGGGCAATTTTGCCCAACACAATATAGCCGCCCATGGGAACAAAGGCCGCGGTGATGAACAGCGAAGCGGCGAGAATTGCCAAGGCAACCACACCCAGCACGCCAAAGCCTTCGATGTAAATATCCACTACCAGCAGAAATAGACCAACAACCAACAGTACAATAGCCCAAATCAACATAATATCACTCCTTTTTCATAATTTTGTCATGATTTACGATTTTTTGTATGCATTACAACGCCCTTTTTGCTCGGGGCATTTTCCTTTTCAGCGGGTTTGCGGCCCGTAATGCCGTCAATCTGGCGGCTTAGCTCAATAAAGCAGGCCTCGCAAAACCGACCCGTGGCAATGCTTTCGCCGCAGTGCCCGCATCTTAAATCGCCCGTGGCTTGGGCAATCTCCAGGCGGCCTTCGCGCAGCCAGGCCAATATCTTCTTGGCCGAGGCCCCGGTTTCCTCAGAAAGGCGCTGTACAGTAGAGCTGGGGTTTTCTTCCAAATATCTCCTGACAGCGGCAAACAACTCCTCATCCTTTTTTTTACATTCATCACAAATAGGGTCAATAATCTTCGGAAACACCTTTTTGCATCTTAAGCAATTTGCCATTTCCATGCGTCTTCACCTTCCTTGGTTAAGTCAACGGTCAGTCAACAAACTTCTCCCATATAATTATACGACAAATCCAACCTTTTTCTTCACCTTTTTCAAAATTTTTTGTCCTATCATTGCCGCTTTTTCCGCGTTATTTTTCATGATGTTGTCCAGATAGTCCGCTTCGGCAGAAACTTGATTAAATCGGGCTTGAATTGGCTGGATGATATTTCCGACGACGGCTTCGCCCACCGCTGTTTTCAGCTGGCCATAATTTTTGCCCCCAAATTCTGCAATGGCATCGGCCAGGGTTATGTCACAGCAATTGGCATAAATTTCTAGCAGATTGCTGACACCCGGCTTGTTTTCTGCATCATATCGAATCTCGGTTTCAGAATCCGTCACGGCACGCTTAAATTTGCGCATAACCGCCTCGGGGGAGTCCAACAGGCTGATACAGCTGTTTTCCTCGTCGGATTTTGACATTTTGCGCTCCGGATGGGTCAGGCTTTTGATTCTGGCGCCGCTTTTGGCAATATACGCATCGGGCACCGTGAAAACATCGCCATAGATATTGTTGAAACGTATGGCCACATCCCGCGCCAGCTCCAGATGTTGGCGCTGGTCGTCGCCCACGGGCACCAAATGGGTGCCAAACAACAATATGTCCGCCGTTTGCAGCACGGGATATGTAAACAACCCTGTGTTAATGTTGGCGTCATGCTTTTCGGACTTTTCCTTGAATTGGGTCATGCGGCCCAGCTCTCCCATATAGGTATAACAGCCCAAAATCCAAGAAAGCTCCGCGTGGCCGGCATAGTGCGATTGCACATAGATGATGTTTTTGTCGGGGTCAAGGCCGCAGGCGATGTACATCGCCAACAGATTGCGGGTGGCCTTGCGCAAATCGGCGGGATTTTGCCGCACAGTGATGGCGTGCAGGTCCACAATACAATACAGACAGTTGTATTCATCCTGAAGCTGCCCCCAATTTTTGATGGCCCCCAAATAGTTGCCCAATTGCGGATATCCCGTTGGCTGCATCCCCGAAAAAATCGTCTTTTTGTCCTTAACCGCGTCCAAAGCAATCGCCTCCTAAAATGTCGCAACACTATTATATCACAAGTCCGCGGCAATATCAAGGACTATAAATAAACCAATTGCCGACATTGGCAAAAATGTCCATCGGACTGATTTCAATATCGCCATGCACATGCCCCGCCGTGTACAGCACCTGACGGCGAAAGGCCACGCCAATGAGGGGCAAATTGTCCGCCACATGATGCTGCGCGGCGGCGGCGGCCTGTATAAGCGCGCCCTCGCTTGCGGCATTGCGCATCATGGACAGCACCAGATTGAATTCCTCGCTGGAATAGCCCAAAATGGCGTAAATAAAGGCAAAATCCGGGGCGGCGCCAATTTCAACACCGCCTACAATCATGTCAAAATCTCTTGCCTCGGCGCGGGCCGAAAAGTCCGCAAAGGGCAGCACCTCAAGATTAACAACGACACCGGCCTCTGCCAGCCCCGCCGCAAGGATGTTTGCGGTGCCTATGCCCTCGGGATTTTCGGCGTTTACGATGATGGTAATTTCCTGTGTCTCCCCCAGCTGGGCGAAATACCAGGCCGCCCGGTCGGGGTCATAGCCATGGGGGCGCAAATTATAGGCGTCCACAGCCAGCCAGGATTCCGGATTTATTGGCGCGATTGCGGCGTCAGACTGGGTATAATATCGCTGTCGCGCGGCCTCAAGATTAAAACTTTGCGCCACAGCCTCCCGGGCATCCCGCACCGCAAACAGCGGGTTTCGCGTGTTGAAGCCCACAAAATCAAAATGCCCAGTCAGCACCTCGGCGGCGCGATTTTTGCCCATGGCGCTGTAACGCCCCCAATGGTAGGGGCCGGCGGCAAAAGCATCCGTCAGGCCTTGCTCGAAGGCATATCGGGCGCCGTCAATGTCCCGCAAAATCATGGCCGTGGCCCCGGAAATATATGGCACTCCCCCGGGGGCATGTTCATTGGCAATAAGTTCCAGCGACCCCGCCGCGTCATAGGACAAAAATCGAAAAGGCCCATTGCCCAGGGGATGCATGTTTCGCGCCGCCCTGAGGTTCGTCATGGGCACGTGGCGATAATAGTCAGCGGGAATAATTGGAAAGTTTAGCATATATTTCATCGCCCACGTAGGATTGTGCAAGTTAATTTGCAGGGTGCGGCCGTCCAAAACAGTGTGAGAGGCAATATTCGCCACATTTGGGCGGAAAATCGCCCCTTCGGGCGCGCTAAAGCGCAGCACGTCAATGGAAAAGGCAATGTCGGCGGAGGTTATGGGACTGCCGTCCTCCCAAAAAATGTCATCATGCAGACTGACAGCCAGCGCGCGGCCATCAGCCGAAAACACAACCCCCTGCGTAATTGCGGGGTTTGGCATCGGCCGCTTTTCAGCATCCAGCACCACCAAAGGCTCAAAAATAAGGCGCAAAACCGCGGCCACATCCGGGTCGGAATTTAACAGTGGGTTAAGGGTGGCGGCC
>JAITMW010000074.1 GCA_031277155.1 Clostridiales bacterium
TCCCAATATACATGCCATATAGCACCAGCGCCGCCAACATCAAGAAACCATAACGCTTTATCGTACTATTCATTTTTTCCCCTGCCTTCCTCCTCTTTTGCCTCTCGCTTCTTTTATTATACAATCAAAACTCTTGCTATACAAGCCCAATTATGCCAATGGCCACCAAAATTATGCCGGACATCATTGTGGGCAGCTTTGTGCCTTTTTTCTTCAGCGGCAGTAATTCTGCCGCCAGCACGCCCAGCGAGAAAAACAGCACCTGAAAGGTGGCGGCCATTAAGGGCAAAAAGGCTATGCTCAGCCCCAGAGCGGCGGCGGCAAGGCCGGCGCCCATAGAATCGACTGAAAGTACTAATGCAAAGGACAGAGACTGCACAATGGTTATTTTGCCTTGGGATTTTTGCGCGTCATCCTTTTTCTTTATGGCTCCGACAAATATCCAGGCGCCCAAAAGCATTATCCAAACAGCACCCACCAGACCCGCCGTCTCGGGCGCGAAAAAGCCCGCCAGCATATTTCCAAAAAGCACGGCGGCCCCCATAACAACAAGACTGACAACGAAAATTATCGCATATGTGAAGAAATTGGGCCGCCTGTCGCGCAAAGCGCAAGAAATGCCCACACCCAGGGCATCAATGCTAAGGGTTATCGCAAAAAACACCGCCACCATATCACCTGCCAAAAATGCCTTTGGTGATATTTTATGGAAAGGCGGGCAGATTGGTGCATCTGGGGGCGCGTGGCCTGGGACGCGGGCGACCAGAGGTCGCCCCTACAAAGCCCCGGAAGGCGCGGGCACAGTAGGGGCGGGCTGCGCCCGCCCGAATCGGGCGACCAGAGGTCGCCCCTACATTTTGCGCGGGTTTGATTTTGTAGGGGCGGGCTTTGCCCGCCCGCGTATAAGGCGCAATTCGCGGCAGCTTATTGCCCGCCGCTTTGGCGATATCCGCAATGCGCGCAGGGTTCATAGAGCCAACAATCTCCTGCATATTAGCCGGGTGCCGCAAAATCCAGGCGGCGGCTATAACGTCCTTGCGACACCCTATTGACCTCAATGCAAAAAGATGTTAGATTTAAACATATAATGATTGCGGAGAAATCATTACGGCACATCCACATCAATCATTTAAGGAGTAATCATATGTCTGACAATAAATGGGGAATTTATGCGCCGCTGGCGGCAAAGCTGCGGCCAAAAAATCTGGCGGACTTTGTGGGCCAGCGGCATCTTGTGGGCGAGGGCGCACTGCTGCGCCGCTTGATAGATGCCGACAACATCCCGTCCATGGTGTTTTGGGGCCCGCCGGGCGTGGGCAAAACCACACTGGCCCGTATTATCGCGGGAATGACCCAGGCCGAATTTATCAATTTTTCCGCCACATCCAGCGGCATAAAAGAGGTTCGCGCGGTGATGGACGCGGCGCAGACCACACAGCAATGGGGCAAAAAGACCATTGTTTTTGTGGACGAAATACACCGTTTTAATAAAAGCCAACAGGACGCATTTTTGCCCTATGTGGAAAATGGCAGCGTTATTTTGATTGGCGCCACCACCGAAAACCCATCCTTTGAGGTTAATTCCGCTCTGCTGTCCCGCTGCAAAGTTTTTTTGCTGTATGGCCTGACATCGGACGATATTTCAGAATTGATAAGCCGCGCCGTGGCCCACTTTTGCGCCGATGCCGGTCTTGTCGCTGACATTTCCGACAAGCATCTTGAGGTTTTAGCGGAATTTGCTAATGGAGACGCCCGAATGGCACTAAATACCATCGAAATGGTGTTTAACAGCGCGCAAATTGCCGATGGGCGGCTGACAATTACAGATGAGCTTATCCAGCAGGCTGTCACAAAGCGTCTTGCGCTGTACGACAAAAAGGGTGAGGAGCATTATAACCTGATTTCCGCCCTGCATAAATCCATGCGCAACAGCGACGCCGACGCCGCGGTATATTGGCTTGCGCGTATGCTGGATGGCGGCGAGGACCCGCTGTATATCGCCCGCCGCCTTATTCGTTTTGCCAGCGAGGACATCGGCCTGGCGGATTCCAACGCCCTGCTGCTGGCGGTGGCCGCATATCAGTCCTGCCATTTCAACGGTATGCCGGAATGTGGCGTAAATTTGGCCCATGCCGCCATATATCTGGCCGCCGCGCCAAAGTCCAATTCCGTATACAAGGCACTGGGCGCCGCCACGGCTGACGCGCAAAAAACGCCAACTACCCCCGTGCCGCTGGTGATACGCAATGCGCCCACAAAACTGATGCAGCAGCTGGACTATGGCAAAGGTTATCAATATGCCCATGATTTGGCGGAGAAAGTCGCAAAGGACATGCAATGCCTGCCGGACGAACTGGCGGACAAGAAATATTATCATCCTACGAATGAGGGGCGTGAGGGAAAGTATGCGGCGCAGCTGAAGGCTAAAGACCAATAATCATAATTGCATGATGACTTCTTTAACCGCCTTGCAGAAGTCTGCCGGATTGTCTACATCAGTTACATGTCCTGCGTTTTCTATCCAATAGAGCCTTTTTTGCGGAGCATTGATTTTCTCAAAATATTCTGCGGCTAATACACTCGGAACTTGCCAATCATCCCTGCCAAGAATGTAGTATACAGGCACGGAGTAGTCGGTTATATCCCATACGCCGTAATCTACCAGTATATTTAATATATCCGGGGCTTGATGGATTAGTTTTGAGCCTTTGGGTAAAAGAAACAAGTCGCTTAAGCGAAAAACAGGGCTTTTTAATGTAGTTTTCAGCACTTTTGATACATTAATGGCAAGCCCATGTTTCGACTGCAATCTTTGAAATGGCATTACCTGATTGTAGAAATTATCCGCGCTAACATTAGGATAATCCCCTAAGTCCATCAGCTTTTTCAAATCTTTTTCTGCCCCTGCGCCTTCGAGGGTGTCCTTTAGCTTATCATATGCTATTTTCATTTCACGGCGCGCATCTACGACTTGCCCGGTGCCTATGTAGCCAATAACATCATCGGGGTGTTTAAGGACATAATGCGTACCCAACATAGTACCCCATGACTGCCCCAGCAAAATAATTCTATCTGTTTGATATTTTTTCTTTATATAGCTTATGGTTTGCTTTAAATCAGAAATATAAACATCCATATTCAAATCATTGGGGTTTGTTTTGTTCTTTTTGAGCGTTTTGCCTGTCCCTCGTTGGTCATAATATACCACATTGGAAAAATCCCAATACGGTCTTAAAATATGCGCAAAAAACGCATTGGAAGACCCCGGGCCTCCATGCAGCATTATAACAACCTCTTTTTGCGCAGAAGGATAGTGCAAAAAATACTGAAATATTCCGTTTATTTCAATATATTCCTCTGTAAAGTCCCGATTGCTCATATATTATGCTCCTTTTTACAAAGTTGCCTTTGCAATCTCATTGGATTCACCCAACACCAGCGACGGCACGGCATTTAGCCCCGGGCCGTCAAACCGCCCCTTGATATAGTCATAATACCCGGCGGCGGCTATCATGGCGGCGTTGTCCGTACAATATGCGGGTTTGGGAATATGCAGGACGATGCCGTGGGCCGCGCAGGCTTTTTCCAGGCTGCGGCGCAGATGCGAATTTGCCGCAACGCCGCCCGCCACGGCCAGTTTGCCGCAACCTGCGGTCTGACAGGCCGCTATTGATTTTTTTACCAGCACATCTACAACGGCCTGCTGAAAAGACGCGGCAATGTCGGCAGGATTAACTTTGCGCCCGCCCATTTTGGCGGAATTTAGATGATTAAGCACCGCGGATTTCAGGCCGCTAAAGCTAAAATCAAAGCTGCCCGCCCCAAGCCACACACGCGGAAAGTCTATGGCATTGGCGTTGCCCGCTTGCGCCAGCCTGTCAATCTCCAGCCCGCCGGGATATGGCAAACCCAGGCAGCGCGCCACTTTGTCATAGGCTTCGCCCGCGGCGTCGTCCAGGGTTTTGCCCAAAATCTTAAAATTATCATAATCCTTGACATGAATTAGCTGGGTGTGTCCGCCTGATACAATCAGTGACACAAAAGGCGGCCGCCAATCCGATTCCAGATAATTCGAGGCAATATGCCCCGCGATATGATGCACGCCAATCAGCGGCAAATCCGCCCCATAGGCCATGGCCTTGGCAAAATTCAGCCCCACAAGAAGGGCGCCCACAAGACCGGGGCCGTGGGTGACGGCCACGGCACTGATGTCGCGAAGTTCAAGCCCCGCCTCATCCAGCGCGGCGGCCACCACATCATCAATCTTGACAATATGGCGGCGCGATGCAATCTCCGGCACCACGCCGCCATACTTTTTATGCTCTTCTATTTGCGAATATATCACATCGGACAGCGCCGCGCGGCCGTTTTCCACTACGGCGGCGCTGGTTTCGTCACATGATGTCTCTATGCCCAATATCCTGATTTTTTCCATGACACTCCTTTTTCTTGCGAAAATTGACGGATTGTGTTATCATAGCATTATCCCACGAGAAAGGAGGTGGGGAAATGTACGAACGCATTACTGACTACATAGCGAAGACTTACAAATTGGCGAAAGCCATCAACGCAGTCTTGGCTATAGCCAAAAACTTAAGAGACTTATTCTTCTAAGTCATCTAAAGTTCAACGCCCCGAAGGTAGCGCCTCGGGGCGTTGTTTCCCATTTGAAAAC
Organism: Clostridiales bacterium; assembly: GCA_031277155.1. GTDB lineage: Bacteria > Bacillota > Clostridia > Lachnospirales > WRAX01 > WRBK01. The sequence goes on from JAITMW010000074.1 coordinate 4,676, forward strand.
AGGTGGTTCAATGTACGAACGTAATATACCTATATGATATCACAAACCATCATCATTGTCAAGTACTTTTACACAATTTTCAATCAATTCTGCTGACCGTGCTGCTTCCCGAAACACTTTGCGTTACGCTTGGATTGCCCCTGTACCTCACGAGCCGGGACAGACCTTTAACTTGCGAAAATTGACGGATTGTGCTATCATAGCATATCCCACGAGAAAGGAGGTGGGAATATGTATAAGCGAATCACTGACTACAT
>JAITMW010000120.1 GCA_031277155.1 Clostridiales bacterium
GCCAAATTTGCCCGCTCAAGAAGTTGACCATGCCTTAATCGAAAGGATTACCACGGAAGTACTGAAAAAGCTAAAAAATTAAATCATACATAATTTAGGAGGTCTATTATGGATTCATTAAAAGCATTGGGAATGGTAGAAACAAAAGGTCTCGTAGGCGCTGTTGAAGCGGCGGACGCCATGGTTAAGGCGGCAAATGTCAGCCTTATCGGAAAAACCCTTGTGGGCGGCGGGCTTGTTACAGTCATGGTCCGCGGCGATGTGGGCGCTGTAAAGGCCGCCACCGATGCGGGTGCCGCCGCGGCAGGCAAGGTCGGAGAATTAATATCCGTGCATGTCATCCCGCGTCCTCATGGCGATGTTGAATTTATCCTGCCCACATTGGATGCAGGCGGAAAAGCTAAGCAATGACATCCATTGCGGAAGCTGCCGGAGGAAAGCCCGAACATCTGACGCATCTATACGGCAGCGAGCTGGGTTTGGTCAGCAAAAGCCACCCGCGCATCGAACTTAGGGGCAAATTGGATTCTTTGCAGGCCAAAATTATTGAAGTGCAGCTGATTGCGTGCAAAAACGGCAAGGATGAAATTGCCAAAGAGCTTAACGAGCTTTTGGAATTTGCGCGGCGGATTCTTGCCTGCGAGGTCAAGGATGTCCCCTTTGAATTTGAGTTGCTAATCGGGCTGACGGCGGACGAATTGCGGGCAAAATCCCACAATCCGCGCAAATATTTTGGAATAGGCCATATCATGCCCTCATATCATATGGGCGAGCTTGTGGCGGCCCTCAACACTTTGCGCACCTATGCCCGCGAGGTGGAGCTTTGCGCCGTCCGTGTTTTTGGAGAGCAAAAAACGGATATAATCCGCGCGTTAAACAGGCTAAGCAGCGCTGTTTATATAATTATTTGCCGTGTGGTGGCGGGGGATGTGAATGAAGTGAATGTGATTGACGAAAAGCAAGTCCGTGAAATTGTCGCCAAGGTGTTGGCGCGGGAAAAGGCCGAAGATGCCAAGCATTTGGTGCCCATTGAGGTTTCGGCCCGGCATGTGCATCTGTGCAAAGAGGATGTACAGCGGCTTTTTGGGGCGGACTATGAATTGACGCCGGACAGGCCGCTTTCCCAGCCGGGCCAATATCTGTGCAAAGAGCGCGTAAAGCTGGTCGGCCCAAAATCGGAAATTGCGAATGTGGCCATACTTGGCCCTGTGCGCAATAAAACCCAAGGGGAAATATCCGCCACAGACGCCCGTATTTTGGGAATATCCCCTCCCCTGCGCATGTCGGGCAACTTAAGCGGCGCCGCGGATATTTTGATTATGGCCGGAAGCCAATACGTGGAGGCTTGCCAAAGTGTGATAATCGCGCAAAGCCATATTCATATGAATGTGGCTGACGCAAAGCGCATTGGCGTATCTGACGGCCAATGTGTGAAGGTGTCGCTTAACGGGCCAAGGCCGATTACCTTCGAGCGGGTGGCCGTTCGGGTAAGCGACGATTTCGTCTATAGTATGCACATCGACTTTGACGAAGCAAACGCCGCTCTTTTTACCGAGGGTATGCAAGGCGAAATTATCTCCGTGTGCCATGGCGCGCCGGTGCCAATGCCTTTGTCACCTCAAAATAAAGACGTACAGACGCAGGACAGCCAGATGTTTGACAGTCAGGAAAAGATAATCACCGAAGCCATTGCGAAAGACATATGCAAAAGCGGCAAAAGGCATTTTTCCTTCCCCAAGGGGACGATAATCACCCCATTGGCAAAGGATGTGTTTAATTCTGTAAAAGCGGGGTATGGCCAATGATAATCGGCAAGGTAATTGGAAATGTTTGGGCCACCAAAAAGGAAGACAGCCTAAGCGGCTTAAAGCTGATGATAGTGCGGCGGGAAAATTTTTGTGACAGGCAGGACTCCCCTTTTGTCGCGGTTGATGTTGTGGGCGCCGGCATTGGAGAGCAGGTGCTTATCACACGGGGCAGCTCTGCCCACAAGGCGCTGGGACGCACCGACATACCCATCGATGCTGTAATTGTCGGGATAATTGATTCCCTGGAGATAGAGCATGATAGAAAAGATATTTGAAGCAGGGGTTGTGGGCTGCGGCGGGGCCGGTTTTCCCACCCACGTAAAGTTGGATACCAGCGCCGATTTGCTGATTATAAACGGTGCGGAATGTGAGCCTGTGCTGAAAACCGACCGCTATCTTATGCTTAACCGCCCGACCGACCTCCTTTGCGCCATTGAAGCCGCCGCCGCGCATCTTGGGGTAAAACGGGCGGTAATTGCCTTGAAAAAAACCTATCTTGAAGAAATTGCGGCTCTGGAGGCGGCGATAAAATCAAGCGGCTCGATTACAGAGCTTTTCCTGCTGGACAATTTTTATCCCGCAGGGGATGAGCATATTGTCTGCTACGAGGTGTCCGGGGCGGTGGTTCCGCCGGGCGGCATCCCGCGGGATATCGGCATTGTCGTCTCCAATGTGGGCACCATGATTTGCGTCAGCGATGCACTGAAGGGGCGCGGCTTCACCCATAAATATGTGACGGTTGCCGGACATGTGCCGCAGCCGATTGTTGCGCATGTGCCGATTGGTACATCTGTTGCCGAATGTATTGATTCGGCGGGCGGCGCCATGGATGCGGATTATTCCGTCGTTGTGGGCGGGCCGCTGATGGGCGCGGTGATAAGCCGCGAACAGGCACAAACGGAGCCGGTGACAAAAACAACCTCCGGTATTATTGTATTGGAAAAAGGCGCCTATTTACAGAATATATCCCAAACCGGCATTGCCCATATGCTGAATCGGGCGCGTGCCGCTTGCGTTCAATGCAGTTTTTGTACACAGTTGTGCCCCCGCCATTTGCTGGGGCATCCCCTTAAGCCGCACCGAATTATGCGCAAAATAGCCTATAGCGGCCTGACGCCGGAGATTTTGGATGACGAGGATGTAAAGCAGGCCTTAATCTGCTGCGGATGCGGCGTTTGCACGCAATTCGCGTGTCCTATGCAGCTTCAGCCCGACAAAATCAATTATATCATAAAAAAAGAGTATGCCAAAGCCGATATTCGCTACGACAGCAAAAAAGAGGGCTGCACGGCGCTGCCCCAGCGCGATTACCGAAAGGTGCCCTCCAAGCGGATTGCGGCGCGGGTGGGCGTCTTGCCTTATTATGACCAAGAAATGGGTAAGCCGGTGGAATATACCCCGAAAAAGATTACCGTGCCGCTAAGACAGCATATTGGCGCGGCATCCCGGCCTGTTGTCACAATCGGCGAGGATGTATTTCAGGGGCAGCTAATCGCAAAATGCCCCGAGGGGCAGCTTGGCGCCAATATCCATGCCGGCATCGGCGGATATGTCTCCGCAATAAAAAACGGCAAAATTTTCATAGAAAGGCGGCAGTAACATGAGCAACACAATCGGTTTTTTGGAATTAAACAGCGTCGCAAGGGGAATCTATGCGGCGGACGCCATGCTTAAAGCCGCCGACGTGAAATTGCTGCGGGCAAGCGCCAATTGCCCCGGCAAATACAATATCCTGATTTCCGGCGAAGTTGCGGCGGTAAATGCCGCGGTGGAAGTCGGCGCGCAAATTGGCGGCCCAAATGTTATCGAGCAATTGGTCATCCCGCGCCTGCATCCGCAGGTAATCCACGCAATGGGCGGCACCACCATGCCCGATAAATTGGACGCCGTGGGCGTTTTGGAATGTTTCAGCATAACTTCGTCGATACTTGCCGCAGACAGCGCGGTAAAGGCCACCGATGTAACCCTTATTGACGTCCGCCTCGGCACCGGGCTTGGGGGCAAATCCTTTTTGGTTATGACAGGGGATACCGCGGCCGTTTCTGAGGCTGTCGAGCGCGCCGCCGCCGTTGTGGCAAAAAGCGGTATGCTGCTGGAAACAGCAATCATCCCCAATCCCAGAAAAGAAATATTTGAGGCCCTATTATGATTGATAATTCAAGCAATTCCGACAAGCGGCGGATGGTGCAGGAGTATGTGCCGGGCAAGCAAGTTACCCTTGCGCATCTGATTGCCAATCCCGACCCGGATTTATACGCCAAATTCGGCGTTGTTGACATGGATAAAAGCGCCGTGGGCATCCTCACGATAACGCCCAGCGAAGGCGCGTTTATTGCCGCGGATGTCGCAACAAAAGCGGCAAATGTAAAAATCGTATTTGTGGACCGCTTCAGCGGCGCGGTGGTTATCTCCGGAGATGTTTCCAGCGTGGACACCGCCCTTAGGGCCGTGGTGGAGACTTTAGAGCGCCTGTTGCAATTTTCCCCGGCGCCGGTTACGCGCACATGAAAAAAATTATTCTGATTGGGCCGGTATCAAGCGGCAAAAGCACCCTTTGCCGGGCCCTTAACAATATCAACGGCGGCACATCCGCCAAAAAAACTCAATCCATAGAAATTTTGGGAAGCGTAATTGACACGCCGGGGGAATACCTGGGAAACCGTATGCTTTACAGGGCCTTGGCCGTCACCGCGTTGCAGGCGGACTTTGTGCTGCTTCTTCAAGATTGCACTCATGGCATATCCCTCTATCCCGCGCTTTTTTCCGATATGTTTCCCGCAAAAACGGTGCTGGGCGTTGTCAGCAAAATTGACGCCGCCGCGGACGAAAAGCAAATTCATGATGCCCGGCAAAAGCTTCTGGAGGCCGGGGCCGTCAAGGTGTTTAATGTAAGCGCCCTCTCCGGTGAAGGCGTAGAGGATTTACGAAAATACGTCAGCGGCAATTAAACCAAAGGCGCAAAAAGTCATTCTGCTTAAAAACAACAAAGCCCCACGCGAAACAACCAACACCTAAAGGGTGTTTCGCGTGGAAGCTGAAGCGATTTTTAAGCTGAATTATGACAGACTAGGCATCAGCTTTTTGATTTCGTTCGCAAAACATTTTGAAGTCTTTTGTAATTCTGATTAAATAGTCCAGCTCATTTACGTCAAAGGTGCTTATCATTCCCCACAGCATTTTTTGCTTTTGCGATAATTTCGGCTCGACGGCTGTTGTTTTAGATTTGGATGGGGACGAGGGGGATTTGCGAGATAGCATATTGTCGATGCTTTCGCCGAAGAAGTCGCAAATTTTTAGGAAAGTGTCAAAGCTGGGGGCTCTTTCGCCCCTTTCAATCATTCCCACATAGGCCGGCGACAGGTCCAAAAACTTTCCCATTTCGTTTGTTGTTATGCCCATGTTTTTGCGGGTCGCCCTCATGTTTTTTCCGAACATACGGCATTTTTCGGTCATGTGGTTATTTGAATCATTTGTTTTAGTGTTTTCCATGATTTTATTACCTCCCTTTTTATTTAGTCGTATAGCAATACAACGGCTCCAAATGGCCTGTCATACTAATCCTGATTAAAATCCTGTACTTTGTTCGCGGCCTTTTTCCGAAAGCTTCAGCTTTCGGGGCCGCTCCAAACTACAGGTTTTAATCTAGAATTAGTATTAG
>JAITMW010000121.1 GCA_031277155.1 Clostridiales bacterium
CTAATACTAATCCTGATTAAAATCCTGTACTTTGTTCGCGGCCTTTTTCCGAAAGCTTCAGCTTTCGGGGCCGCTCCAAACTACAGGTTTTAATCTAGAATTAGTATAAGGCGGCAGAAGTTTACCCTATAAAATCAGCATCTTATTTTGGTTCATATGCCAACGGTAAAGCGGCAAGCGAAAGTGACCTGGATTTGCTTATAGAATTTGATTTGCCAAGGATATCTTTGCTTGTGCTGTCAGGAATTAAAATAGAATTGGAGGAAATGCTTAAAATCCCAATTGACGTTATTCGCGCGCCCCTTCCTAAAGATGCCTTGATAGAACCTCAAGAGGCGGTGCGGGTATATGGATAGACGAGACAGGACTTTGCTGCAAAAAATTCTTGATGAGGCAAATATTATAGCGGATTTGATAGACCTGCATGATTGTGACAGCTTTTTAAGGGATGAGAGGACAAAAAGAGCAGTCTGCATGACATTAATCAATATTGGGGAAATGGTGAAATTATTATCGGACGAAATTAAGCAAAATAGCCCGTATATTCCGTGGCGTTCTATTGCGGGGCTGCGTGACGTAACTGCCCACGGCTATATGACCCTGCATATGGAAGATATCTGGGAAACGGCCAGCGTGGATGTGCCTGTGTTGAGCAAACAAATTGAAAAATTAATAATATGATAAAAATACCAACTTATGCCATTGCGCATAGGTTGGTATTTTTGATTGGCATAATTGGCGGCAGACTGTCCTTTTTACGATTTGTTAAGCCAATTATAACCACACCCCTGTGGCCGGCGTGGCGGCGGGCAATGGCGCCATGTCCTTTGGCAGGCACCGGGGCGTGGCGCCCCAGGCGGGGCTTGTGGCGGTGAAGGTGCTGGATGACGCGGGGCGGGGCAATGCCACGGACGCGCTGGCGGGCATACAGTGGGTTATTGATAACAGGGAGAGGTATAATATTCGGGTGGCTAATTTGTCCATAGGAACCATTGATGTGGGCAGTACCGACCCGCTGGTGCGCGCGGTGGAGGCCGCGTGGGATGTGGGCATTGTGATGGTGGTTGCGGCGGGCAACAACGGGCCCAAAAAGCAGAGCATCACAAGCCCGGGCACCAGCCGCAAGGCCATCACCGTGGGCGCGTCGGACGACCAAAACTTTGTGGACATCGGCGGCAGCAATATGAAGGACTTTTCGGGCAGGGGGCCGACATCGGAATGTATCATAAAGCCCGACATTGTTGCGCCGGGATGCGGCATAATTTCGTGCCTGACCAATTCGCCGGAGCTTAGCGAAAAGCGCCTGGCCAAAATGAAGGTGGTTGACGAATATTATGTGCAAATGAGCGGCACATCCATGGCTTCTCCGCGCATTGCGGGCGCGGTGGCGCTGCTTTTATCAAAATATCCGGACATGACGCCAAATGAGGTAAAGCTCGCGTTAAAACGCAGCGCCATAGACTTGCGATTTTCGCCAAACAGGCAAGGCTGGGGAATATTGGACATTGACGAATTCTTAAAAAATCCGCTGGAGGTGTAAATATGGTGCAAGAGAGTAAAATCTATGAAATCACCCAAATGATGAGCGACAACAAGGTAATTCGCGGCGACGTAAACCAGGCGGCCAGCATGGTCAAAGACATGCTAAGCGAAAAATACATCACGCCCATCACAAAGGCCATCGCCGCCGAAAACAAAAAGGCGCGCAAAAACCCCACCCGGGAGGCCCGCCTGCTGGACGCGCTAAAGCCCTTTATGGACCACAAAAGCCACACGGTCGTGGACAAAACCATCGACATGCTGCATATGATGGAGACCCTGCGCGGCATCTCTGCCCAGCTGCCAAACAACGCCCACATACCGGGCCATATGGCGCCCCTGGCGGCGGCTTCGGGGGATGCATCCCTGCGCGGCGACGGGGTGTATGATGTGGATGAAAGATGCATGGAGCATAAGACCGCGCCGCGCCTAATGCCGATTTTCGCCATAATGGCATTGGCCGTGCTGGCGCAATAAAGCAATACAAAAAACCGCCATATGAACTGGCGGTTTTTTAGGGCTTTCAACTTTGCGCGCCTACAGGGGGCTGCCGCATTTTCCGCAAAACTTCATGCCCTCGGGATTTATGTGCCCGCATCCACATTCATTGGGCCTTGCGGCCGATTGGTATTTCACGTCATTCATTTGTTTGATTATGGCGTCCCTTATCTCGTTGGGCTTAAGGCAGTAACATTTGTGCGAGGCGCCGACCACATGGATAACAACGCAATTTTCATTAAGCACATCCACGGACATGATTTGGTTAAAGCCCAGCTGAAATTCGGACATGGCGGAATAGGAAGTGAGTGTCCATGGGAATTTTGCGGGCACAGACATTCCTTTAACACCGTCTTCATAAACACTGATTTGAGTGCCTGTTATTCGGCCATGCTTAAAAAAGGCCTCAATGAGTGCGGCAATACCGACAAGAACAGCGAACACAATAGATATGTAATATGCATTGTTTCTGACCGGGCCAACCCATGTTTGGGTGTAGCCAATTTGATTGGCAAGGAGAATGAGAAGGCCAACACCTGCTGCACCGATAATTAAGCTATACAGCCAGTTTGTGACAACCGCCGAATTTCCTTCCCCGTTTCCGGATGCCAGTGGCCTGCTTAAAACCCCATGTATAGACGACTTGCCGACGTTAGGAT
>JAITMW010000082.1 GCA_031277155.1 Clostridiales bacterium
AGGCGTCCGCGGTCGGCGGCGTCGTGCCTGTTATCACAATGGATTCGCGCCCCAAGGCCTCAAAGGTGTCAAGAAAATCTATTTGTGTGATGTCGTTTTGCTCGAAGGTGACAAAAACATTGTGGCGGTCGTCAGAAATGGTGACGGCATAAACCGCGGGCATCGTCAAGTCAAACACAATGCGCGCCACATAGACGCCGTCAAAAATATTTTGGCCGGTGCGTATGGTTGATATAAAGCCATTGTTAATTGTGTGGGTGGTTTGGGCAAAATCCGCCGTGGCATTGTGAATGTCAATAATCAGCCGCCCGTCCTCCAGCATTTGCCAATCCACCCAAGATATGATTCCCGCCGCCGTTATTGCGAATTGAGTGCGGGCTTCATTCCAGCTGACATGGTGGACGCTGGTTTTAGCATTGTCCATGGGCACAATTTGCCCGGGGGATATATCCTGCGAAAGCGCCACAAAGTCGATATTTTCGGCGTCGTGAACAGGGGGGATGATATCCGCTCCATTTTCATAATGAGCATCCTCTGCATATCCCTCGTCCCTGCCTTGCGGCATTAGCGGCTCTTCGCTTTGATGCGGCTCTTGAATTACGGGTGCCGTCGGCGATGTGATATACACCGTCGCCGTCTCGTTTTCCCAATATACCTCAAAGTCCAGCGCACGCGCAATAAAGGACACGGGCACCAACGTGCGGTCGTTGATAATTTGCGGCGCAACATCCATATAAAGCACTGTGCCGTCATGATAAAACTGATGCACGTCTATATGCATGACGATAAGGCTGTCCCCATGGGCAATCATGATGCGCTGCTGCTCTTCGTGAAAATCCACCACCGCGCCCATTGCCTCCATCACATGGCGCACCGGCACAAAGGTACGATTTTCCAAAATTATGGGCGGCATGTCCGCCTCCGGCAATATGCGGCCATTCAAATTAAGCGTCACAGGCCGTTTTTCGTACAAAAAGCTGCCCTGTGACGTCGTCAGCATCATGGACACAAGCTCGCGCTCTTGCGCGTAAACAAAATTTTGACTAAAAATCAGGAAAATCGAAAAAAATAGAATTGACATGCAGAACTTTGCGAAAAATTTCATGGTTACATCCCTCCCTGTTCAGCCGGCATCCTTGCCAGCCCAACTAAGTATACCAGAAAAATGGGGGGTTATGCAACCTTTTGTCACAATGTTTCGCTGGAATGTTATAGAAATGTAATAATTAGCTCAACGGGGGGACCATATGGATATAAATTGCACCCTGCCCTGCCTTCATCAAGCAAACGGCAAATGCGCACTGATAGTTGTGCCTGATTTTATCGCGCGCCACGAGGCGGACTTTTTTAAAGACTGCGATTGTGCCTATTTTCAGACGCTATAGCACAACACGGAAAATTTGCGCCATCTGCGGCAACAAATTGGCCACCACAAAACGCACGATGATAAAAAGTGACCCCGCATAACATGCAATGGAAGCCAGGCTGGAAAACACGGGGTTTTTTTCTGCATCTATCAGTAAATTCATTATAATATGCAGGCAGCCTATCAAAAACAGCTCGGCCAGCAGGGCAAGCACTTCGCTCATAATATCTCTCCTTGCATTATATCGAACTTTGTGGTACAATTTGGTTGTCTGATACAGTATATTGAAGGGAGTGGACAAATATGAGAAAAAGTACGAAACTGCTGTTGGGCATTGGTGCCGCCATTGCGACGCCCATTGCCATCAATTATGTCATCGCCAAAAAAGCCGAGGCGCGCATAAAAAAAGCGCAGGAGGCGGCGCTGCCGCCTTACGAGCAGCTGGAATATGAATGGGAATACGGCAATATTCGCTATACGAAAACGGGCGAAGGCAAGCCGCCCCTGCTTTTGCTGCATGGCATCTATCCCGGCGCCAGCGGGCTGGAATGGGACCTTGCCATAGAGTGGTTTGCGGAGGATTATACCGTCTATGTGCCGGATTTGCTGGGTTTTGGATATTCATCAAAGCCCGCGCTGGACTTTTGCAGCTATCTTTTCGTGCGCCTTATCAAGGACTTTGCCGAAAATGTGATTGGACAACCCACCACAGCCATTGCCAGCCTGCACACGGCGGCGGCCTTGGTCAGCTGCGCGTCGCTTAATCCTCAAGATTTTGAAAAAATTGTGCTGGTGTCGCCCACGGGCCTGGAGACCGAAACAATCCTGGCGCAAGATGAGGACGGCATGTTGAAAAAGGTGCTGGAATCGCCTGTTGCGGGCACATCCTTCTATAATGCCATATGCTCCAAAAAGGCGCTGGCCCAATTTTACGCTAAGGAAGGTCTTGTAAACGCGGACTTTTTTGACGAAGCGTATATGGACAAGGTATATTTGGCCGCCCATGCCGACAGAGCTTCCGGGAAATATGCCCTGGCCGCGCTGTTGGGCAAATTTTTCAACACCGACATCAAGGAAACCCTGGCAAATTTGGAAGTGCCCTACAGCATCATCGTAGGCGAGCCTCAATGTGCAGGCGCCAGCTTTAAAATCTACAATGGCATGGACGAAAGCTATGACGCCCATGTTGTGGAGTTTGCGGGTCTGCTGCCCCACACGGAAAATGGCGGGAAGTTTTATGATTTGGTAAAATCTCTGTGAAATCGCCGTAAAATCAAGGCCGCTTACCAATATGGCAAGCGGCCTTTGCGTTACACGGCACAATTTGGGAAACGGCGCGCCGTGTTTTATGGCATAATCTCCAATTCCAGCCTCCCGGAAAATTTCACCAGCACGCGGTATAAAATATCCGGCCAAACTCTTTGCAAAATCGGGTCGTCAATTCCAATTTCCTCCAGCCACATATCTTCTGCGCCGCTGACTTTGATTTTCCCTCCGCCTTCAATTTTGATAATCCCTTCGCCCGGCATCGGAGGGCGGCAAAACATCAGGCTAAGCACCGTCGGATTGTCCGCGGCACATTCATCGGTCACAAAGACGCCCACGCCTTTTGTCAGGCGCACCGTGCGCCGATAGCTCTCAACGCCCGCCTCTTTGGGATAGGCGTCGGCGATATCCATGGAAATATGGGATTCAGCCTCGCCGAAATAATGCCGCACATCTTTGGCGGCATATTGCGCCCCGGCCGCTTGCATCACGCCGCCGAAGGCCGGAAGATTGTGATATGCCGATTGCATCGTCCAAATTTCATAACGGCGCGAGGAAAATGTGTCGCGGGTATAGCCGCCGACGCCCACGTCAATCAGCAGGGGTTTGCCGTCAAGATACAGCGTGATGCTGCCCACATCATTGTGATTGTGATTGTCGTCATTGTCGCCGGACTTCACGGCCAGGCAAAATCGGCCGTCTCTGGCGACAAACACGCCCGGGCCGGCGAAATATTGGTCCCGGGGCGCTTCAAGCGCATCCTCGCTGCGGGCAATATCATCCATGTAAAAAAGCGTGGCCAAGCGGGTGTAGAGCGAAAGGTCGCAAGATGGCTCGTTTAGCCCGTGCCGCCGCACGCCATGCGCCGCAAAGGCCGCCAGTGCCCCATTTTGCGTGCGCCGCCCAAAGGCAAATTCCAATGCGCCCGGCGGCTCTAAAATAGCGGGGCAGTCCGCAAAATTGATGTAATAATCGCCCGCAACATGCATTTGGCGTATAAAATCGGCCATGTTGCAGATTTTTTCGTTTTTGTACAGCGGCGTAAAATGGCCGCCTGTCATGCCGTTTAGCACTTCCATGGCCGTAAACATGCATAGCGCGGCGTGGCCGTAGTATTTTGCACCCTCGTCGCAGCCGCCGTCCTCGCCATAATCCTTGATAAAGCAGTCCAGGCTGCCTACGGCCTTTTGGCAAATTGTCATGCGCATCTCGTCCGTCAGCGGCGTCACCGCCGCAACCAGCAGCACATTTTGCGTACACCAGGGCGTCCAATTCAGCATGGCCTCGTCGCCCTGCCCCATCCACCAAAAATGCCGGGTCAGATAAGGCGTGATGATACGGTGTGTAAGCTCGGCGAGCAAGCGGCCGATAATGCCGGGCGCGGCGCCCTTAAGCCTTTCGCCAAGCAAATGGTATGTCAGCGCCAGGCCCGCCGCCGTCTCGCAGGCAAACAGGTCCAAAACAGGCTTGTCGGGATTTGGCAGCGGGATTTGTGCGGCGTCCCTTACATAAGTATTGTGGGCGGGCAGCTGCCAGCCGCTTTCCTCACAAATGGCCCAAAGCGCGTTGGCAATGGCGTACAGGTGCCGCCCGCTTGGGTCGGCACATTCCGCCATTACAAGGTCGTTAAGCAAGTGCCGCCGCGCGAAGTATTTCTCCTCAAAAGGGATGCGCCGCCCCGTGCGCGTAAAGTCCAGATAATCCGTGGCATTAAGCGCGGGCCAGGGCGACATTGCGGCATCGCCGCCGCGCTTAATCAGCTTCCTGCGGGTTTCTTGCGGCAGGGCGTCCCAAAATATCCTGTCATTTGCGGAAGGAAAAGGGGCGAAGCCCTGGGGCATTTGCCTGAAAGCGGAAAAGTGGGTCGCAAACATTATTGTCCTCCTGATGTTTATGGCCTTGACCGGCGGGCGAGCAAAGCTCGCCCCTACAGGCCTTATATGTTATGTCAATCGTAAGGGCCGCTCGGTTCTCGGGCGAGCAAAGCTCGCCC
>JAITMW010000111.1 GCA_031277155.1 Clostridiales bacterium
ATGGCTCAGTTTTTGGCCGGTGCGCATACCCGCCTCTTTGTCCAGCGCGGCGCGCATAACAACGGATGTGTCCACATTGCCTTTCATCAAGGCTGTGGCGGTTCCGTCGGCCACAAGGCCGACGGCGGCGGCGCAGGCCGCGGCATCATCCGCGGCGTGTATAATTTCAAAGCCGCTGATGTCAAGACCGGCATTTTTTGCCGCTTCGTTGATTTTTGCCGTATCGCCCACCAGTAAAAAATCCGCAATGGCATTTTTTGCGGCGGAGGTGGCGGCCATAAGCACATGGGCATCAGCCGCGCAGGCCACGGCAATTTTGGCATCAGCCTTTTGCCCGGCCATTGAAAAGATGTCTGAAAAAGTCCTGATATTATCACCTCTGCTGTCTGTTGTAGTAATTATTATGTTGACTCTTATGGAATGATTATAACATATATTTTGCGAAAATGCCAAGTACTTTCGTGAAATTTTAATCATATGCGACAAAGTGTTGACAAGGGGACAAAAAAGTATTATAGTAGATGGTAACATGTGATGATTGCGCTCTTTTTGGAGGGGTGATATTTTTGAGCGAAAGACCAAAAAAAGGCGCGCCGGAGGGTCAGCCGGATAATGGCAGCGCCATGGGCGAATTGCGGGAAGGCTTTGATGAAATTTATGGCAACTTGGAGGGATTCTCCAAACGTGCCGTGGGAAGCCTTTTTGACGATGACAAAGGAAAAAAGCCCGTTGAAAAATATGAAAGGGCGGCCGACAGAGGCTCTTCCAGGCCAAAACGCCCCAGCAGGGCCCAAAGCGCCGAAAGATTAAGCAGGGCGGGAGAATCCGAAGATATCCTGGATTTGTCGGAAAAGCCGACCAAGATAGAAAAGCCGGCCAGGACAGAAAGGCCGGGCTTTGCCCACGAACCTGACCCTGACGAGGAATATGCCCGCTATATTCGTACGGCGGAGCAAGCCAACCGCACCGAGCAGGAAAAACAGCGCGCCGACAAACAGCAGGCCCTTATTGAGCGTGACGAGAAACTAAGCGAGGTTTCTTATATATCCAGGCGGCGCGAGGAGACAGCCATGAGAAACAGAGACATGGAAAAGACAGACCTTTATGCACATAAAAGCCGTGGCGGCAATATGGAAGCCAATTTTGGCGGCAGGCGGCTTAATGTGCGCAATGTGGCCGCCGTGGGGGCTTTTTTGGCTCTGGTTGTGTGCGCCGTGCTGACATGGCAAATGCTGGCGGCGCGTTCGGACCTGGCCGCCGCAAACGAGCGCCTTGAAGACCTTTCGGCGATAGAGCAGGAGCTTGGCAGTCTGCGCATAGCATATAACGGCCAAACGGGCATCATAAGCCAGCTTAACGCCCAATTGGCCGATTATCAAGAGCGCTTGCAGACCTGGGAGAATGTTTTGGGACCCATAACAGGCACACCGGGCGCAGAAAATGGCGAAAATGGCGACCCTGCCGAAGGGCACGGGGACGACCCTGTCACACCTCCCCCACCGGCAGCGGGCGATTTGCCTTATACCACCATCAACCCGCAGGGACAACGTGTATACACCGTGCAGCCAAATGACACTGTTTGGAGCATCGCCTTTCGCATTTATGGCGACGGCACGCGCTATGCTGAAATTTTGGCCGCAAACAATATGACATCGGCACAGGCCGCAGGCATGACTGTTGGCACAATACTTGTTATCCCCGATTGATTATTGCGGAAACAATTTCCATTTTCATCTTGTAGGAGGACATTCATCTTGGAAAATTCTGACAACAAAAGTCTTTCATGGGCAGACACCAGAAAGCGTGCCAAAGAGCTTGGCATAGAAAATATTACCAAGCAGCGCAAGGTAGACCTTTTGCGCCTTATCGACGAAAAAGAAAAGCAATTGGAAAAACAGGAGAAAGATGAAGCCGACAACCAGACGCATACCGACGAGACATTGGCCGACGCAAAACTGCCGCAGCTGCGCGAAGTTGCCCGGAGCTTGGGCGTGAAAAATATCGCGCGATATAAAAAAAGTGAGCTTGTTCGTATAATTGCGGAAATGCGCGAAGTGCCTGAGGAGGCGGAAGTTAAGGCGGAGCCTGAAAAAGTGAATGTCAATCCGGAGCCTGAAAAAGTGGAAGTTATCCCAAAGCCTGAAAAGGTGGAAGTTAAGGCGGAGCCTGCGGCAGAAATTAAAAAAGAACAGCAAGAGCCGTCCGCACAGGCGCATGAAAAATCTGAAAAACCACCCCACAAAGCGGATTACTTAGTGACTTTGGATAGCGGTATAGAGCGCATGGGCGTCCTTGACATGATGTCCGAAGGCTATGGCTTTTTGCGCGTCGAAAATTATATGTCCAGCCCGGGCGACATCTATGTCTCTCCGGCGCAAATACGCCGCTTTAACTTAAAGACAGGCGATTTTGTGCGCGGCAACCTTCGCACGCCCAAAGATAATGAGAAATTCAAAGCTCTGCTGTATGTAAGCAGTGTAAATGGGGATGATGCCAACGCGGCGCAAAGGCGCCCCAACTTTGAGGATTTGACGCCCATTTTCCCGGAACGCCGCCTCTCTTTGGAAGCTTCTTCCACAGATTTGGCGACGCGGCTGATAGACCTGGTGGCCCCCATCGGCCTTGGCCAGCGCGGCATGATAGTTTCACCGCCAAAGGCAGGCAAAACAGTGCTTTTAAAAAAGGTGGCCAATGCAATTTTAACGAATCATCAGGATGTGCAGCTGATAGTTTTGCTGATTGACGAAAGACCCGAGGAAGTTACCGATATGCAGCGCTCTATCGCAGGGGAGCGCGCCGATGTGATATATTCCACCTTTGACGAACAGCCCGAGCATCACAAACGGGTTGCGGAAATGGTGCTGGAGCGCGCAAAAAGGCTGGTGGAGCAAGGCAAAAACGTGGTTGTGCTGATGGATTCTATCACGCGCCTGTCCCGGGCCTATAACCTCACCATTCCGGCCGGCGGACGCTCTCTTTCCGGTGGGCTGGACCCCGCCGCGCTGTATATGCCAAAGAAATTTTTCGGCGCCGCCAGAAATATTGAAAATGGCGGCTCGCTTACGATTTTGGCCACCGCGCTGGTTGACACCGGCAGCAAAATGGACGATGTAATCTTTGAGGAATTCAAGGGCACCGGCAATATGGAGCTGGTTTTGGACAGGCGCCTGTCCGAAAAGCGCATCTTCCCCGCCATTGATATCAATAAGTCCGGCACGCGCCGTGAAGAAATGCTGCTGACCCAGCGGGAGCTTGACGCCCTGTTTACATTGCGCCGCAAAATGGGCAATGTGTCCACCCAGGAGTTTAACGAGCAGGTGACGGACATGCTGGCCAAAACCGGCAAAAATTCGGAATTTGTAGACGCCATTGTTTCTATGAGATA
>JAITMW010000116.1 GCA_031277155.1 Clostridiales bacterium
CACATAATCAAGCAGTAAGCCGTTTTCGGCTGTAGCTGTCACAACTGCTTATTCGGCGTGGCTTAAAATATCAGATAAGTTTTTCCATTCCTTTTTGTGATGCTCTTTAAACACTTGGAAAAATTTATTGCCATATACTATCTTTATAAATGGGTCACATATCTTGCCAAGCCCATTAAACCCTATACGAAGCGTTTCTGTTAGAGCAAGCCCCTCTGCTGTATCTAAAAAATCTAATTCTAAATAGCCAGGCAGAGTTATTCCAAACTTGCGCATTTGAAACACTATACGGTTCGGCTTGTTTGCCTCTTTTATGGTTGCAAAAAATTTCATCCTGTATTTATGACCTATGTTCTGGTCGAAATAAACTAAATCACCTACAGGGCTTTTATTGCTGCGCTTTACAATATGAAATTCGTAATGCTCCTCAGGCAGCCAATTGGCGTAAACCTCTGCGGGGGCATTAACCATAAACTCGTAAAATGCCAATGCGGTTGCATTTGGCAAGCTGCTTTGTAAAGTGTATTTTACCATCATCATACCCCTCAAATATAAACTCGGTACGCAAAACGCACTTTTTGCTGTACTAACTACAAATGCTTAACAGACATGTTATTTCATTTGATAAATACCGGAAGGATTTTCAACAAAAAACTGCATTATATCATCCAATTCTTTTATTGCAATTTCTTTAGTTGGGTAATCGCCTATCACGAAGGATTGTCCTCCAAGCCCGTCAACGGATCCGGCGTATATCTCCGCGCTCTTTTTTGACGCTATGATGCGTATGGCCGCAGCTGCGATTAAAACCTCTTTGTTCTGCGATCTTATTATCATATGTATTCCCTCCCAAATATAAATTTCACAATTATGCTGTTGTGCTTTTGGGTTGCCACACGGCGGCTTGCTTATAGCTAATCCGATTTAAAATCGCCCGAAGCAAGATGAAACAACGAACGCTTCAACGGTGTTTCATCGAAGTCTGAGGGCGACTTTTAAACGGAATAGCGATATTCGCTACTGCTTATCTCTTACAAAAACAATCCGGTCTATCTTCCTTTCAAAGTCATAAGAGATAAACTGAAACACTTCCCAACCCTCTTGCGCATATTTCTCGACCAAGACATTGATATTGTCCAAAAGCGGACCCTCTCCGAGGTTAATACCTTTCATGCCTTCGCTCGCTTTTACAAACTTAAACTCTTTCATTCTTTAATTGCCTCCTAACACTAATTTTTTTGCTTTCTAAATGTCAACACAACATTGATTTGCGAAACCATTGCATCCAATGACATTGAATGACAAACAAATTCCCACCCCTCGGAAGAGCGCTCATTCATCAAGGTTTCAAGAGTCTTGAATTCATCGGCTAATTTTCTGCCGGTCGTTTTAACCACTTCATTTTTGTACTCGAACATTGCCAATTCCTCCTACAAACTATAAATTCGCCTTACACGGCGCTCTGCTTAGCTTGGACAACTTGTTATAAAATTACTGTGCGGTCAATTCACGCTTGAAAAATAGAAGTAAAAATCCTTCAAGTGCAGCATTTCCGGAACTTTCAACCAGCTCCCATCCTTCTGCACCAAGTGCATCTAACTCCTCTTGGATGTTCTCTGCGGCCTTTTCAGCAGTTATGAAGATTCCGCCTGTCTTAATCGGCAATACCTTGTGTTCAAATTTTCTCATACTTAATTAACCTCCCAAAATAGTAGTTGATACTAATTCTAGATTAAAACCTGTAGTTTGGAGCGGCCCCGAAAGCTGAAGCTTTCGGAAAAAGGCCGCGAACAAAGTACAGGATTTTAATCAGGATTAGTATGATATGCCGCTGCGCATAGCATGGCAACCCTAAAAATAATACCACAGGCTTTCGACAAAAGTCAACCCCCAATTCCCTGTGTTTTCGCGGTTGGTTTGCGATAAAGAAGGGCGGGGGATTTTTAACTTGCAAAAATCCCCGCCCTGTATGCCAAAACGGTTTTATACATGGTACGGTCGCTTCTTGGCGCGCCGTGGTCAGGCGTTCGGCGTTTTGTGAAACACGCTGATGCCCCTATGGCGCACAGAGAGCTTCAGTTGGTCGATATAGTGGTTTTCGCCGTCAACACAGCACAAATTGTTGGTGACGGGGGTTATTGTGACATTTTTTACTTTGATAATCTGCGCGTTGGGTTGCAGATGCACCTTTTTGCTTAAAATTGAAATGAAATTTAGGATGCGGCGGAAATGGCCGCGGTTTTCCACGATAAAAAGCTCTGCAAAGCCGTCGTCCATCACAGCTTCGCTGATAAGATGCATACCGCCGCCGGCGTGTATGCAATTATGTACGGCGCAAAAGTCCACTTTATAGCGGCGGGTGTCGCCGCCGTCCGCCGTTACGTCATATTCGCCTGCCTCAAAACTAAAGATATTTTTCAGCAGGGCGCGATAATAGCTGATTTTGCTTTTTTTCTTGTATTTTGCCATTTCCAAAATCATGGCGGCGGCAATGCCGTAAGAGAAGAACAGGACGGATTGCATCCCATGTTCGGCGGCGATAAAGTCCACTTGCCTAATATTTTTTTCGAGGATATTGGCCGCGGCGGCCTCGACATTTTCCAGGCCGACAGGCACCTTCAGCATAGAGGCCACATCATTGCCCGTGCCCGCGGGCAGGATGCCAAAAACCACATTGTCCCCTTGGCGATAGCCGTTTACAACCTCGTGTACGGTGCCGTCGCCGCCCATGATGACTATATATTTTGTGCCGTCGGCAAGGGCTATGATGTCGCGGGTTATTTCTGTGGCGTGGCCCCTGCGCGCCGTTTCATACACCTTGTATGCTGTGTTTTTCGCGTCAAGCAGTGTGCAAAAGGCGTCCAGATAATGGGCGGAGCCGCCCCGATTGGCATAAGGATTATAGATTATGTGATATATGTCTGCCATATTTTCTCCTTTGTAAGCTGTGCCCTAGGCTGTGCCCTAGAAGCTAAACGCCAATATCACCCTTAAAGTAAGCGGCGTAAATATTTGGGAGGCAAATGTAAGTATGATGAAAAACACCAGCACCAGCTTGAGAATTCCCTCATATTGCGAGACCTTGACGGCCCACGCGGGCTTTATGGCCCACAGCAGATGCGTGCCGTTGAGGGGATAGACGGGTATCAGGCTGAACAGCGCGAAAGAGATATTGTAAAATGCCGCGAAAAACAAGATGTCTCCAATTATTATCAGGGTTTGTGCGGACATGGTGCCAAGCAGGCCCGGGGCGAGGCTTATGCTGAAAAAGTTGGCTCCCACGGAAAAAAACATCCCAATAATGATGTTGACCAAAAAGGGCATGACAAAAATAAGCAGCATGGCCTTTCTGCGGGCTTCGACCGAAAAGGCCCCAAGGCGCACAGGGCTGGCCCAGCCATAGCTGAAGAAAACCAAAAATATGCTGCCCAAAATGTCCATATGCTTCAGGGGATTTGGCGCAAGCCGCCCCTGGGCTTTGATGCCCGTGTCGCCCAGCTTGTGGGCCACAAGGCTTTTTGTGTATTCGTGCAGGGTGACGGCGATGATGACGCCGGGGATGGCCGTCAAAAAGCCGCCAAGGCTGTTTATAAATGCGTCAAGAATGTGTATCACCCCATTTTCATGATGGTATCATAATTTTAGGCAAATGGCAACCTTTAAATTTATATTGACATGAGCTTGAATTTATGGCAGAATTAAAAAAACAAGAGGGTGCGGCAAACACCCTCTTGCGCAACCCTGTCCAAGTGACATGGTTTCACGGTATTTTGTTAAAGTGCTAAAACACCGCTACTGTCTGTCGTTGGAAGAGCGGTGTTTTCTTTTTGTCCGATTCTTTATGTATTCAATAATTTCTATCAGCGATTTCGCGCCCATAAAATCACACATATCAAAGTCAGCAATAAGACACTTTCGTGTCTAAACATGCCCAAGCCCTCATAGAATGGCACAAGGGGGGATAGCATGGACAAAATCAAAATCATCAAGACGGCCTGTGTGTATACAGGCATCATCTTTGGCGCGGGCTTTGCGTCCGGGCAAGAGCATCTGACATTCTTTCTGCGATATGGCCGCTGGGGCGTGGCGGGCATCATTGTGGCCGGCGCGCTTATTGCCCTATGCGGATGGGCCGTGATGGATATTTGCGTGCGGCAAAAAATTGAAAATTACAGGGAATTTATGGCCGTGGTATTTGGGCGCAGGCTGGGCGCCGCCCTGGATATTGTGACAGGGGCCTTTATCTTTGTGATTTTTTCAGCCATGCTGGCGGCGACGGGTGCATTGGGCAGCGAGGCCGCCGGCCTGCCCTTTTCCTGGGGCGTGATATTTGCGGCGGTGCTGTGCTTTGTGGTGCTGCTGTTTGATTTGCGCGGCATGGTGCATGTTAATACCGCAATTTCGCCCATACTTGTGGCGGGCGCGCTGTTTTTGGGGCTTTATGCAATACTTGGCAGCGCACAGCACGCTTTTGCCGGGCAAATTGCTGACAATTGGCCCACATCGGCCCTGATTTATGCCTCTTATAATTTGATACCGGCAGTTGCGGTGCTGGCGGCTATGCCAAATCTGGTGACAACGCGCAAAATTGCCAAATGGGGCGGTGTGCTTGGCGGGCTTTTCCTTGGCATCATTGGAATTGTGATGGCCTTTGCACTGCTGTCTAATATGCAGCTGGTGGGGCGTATGCAGCTGCCCATGCTGGCGCTGGCGCAAAATTTTGGGCATTTGATTACGAATTTCTATGTCATCATATTGCTTTTGGCCATATACACCACGGCGGCCACAAACGCCTTTTCGCTGACCCAGTGGCTGGCCGCAAGGACGCGGCTTTCAAGGATGAAGATAAAAATCGCCATTGTGATATTGGGAATTGTCGCGGCGCATGTGGGCTTTTCTAATATTGTGGCGCACGCATACAGCTTTTTTGGCTTTCTTGGCCTGTTTATCATGTTCGCCATCATTATATATTTCTTAACCACGAAAAGCACGAAAATACACGAAAAAAGAAAAAGGACATGACCCTTTCGTGTCTTTTCGTGCTTTTCGTGGTTATAATTTCCTGTAAGGGCTAGTATACATAGTACAAACCAAGCAAGTCCGGAGGGAATTTATGAAAAAGAAGCTAATGCTGTTAATGTTAATTTGCGTCGGTGCCCTGGCCATGTCGGCCTGCGCGGCCGTGCAAGAGAGGGTGGATGCCACTGCCTACGAAAGAATCCACAGGCAGCTGATGTCCATGGAGTCCTTTGCGGCCCAAGCCACCGTTACATTTATTTCCAACAACAACACCCACACCTATGAAACCATCCAACACGCCCGCATAAGCGGCGAATATCGCATAGAAGTGACAGCACCCCAAAATGTGGCGGGTAATACCACGGTGTTTGACGGCACCACCATAACCCAATACAACCCGCGGGTGGATGGCCGCATATCGCAAACTACCACAGAGGCGCCGGAGAGGCTGGAGCTTTTGCTGACATCCTTTGTGCGAAACTTTGTCACCAGCCAGGAAGTAAGCGTTACGGCGGCGACATTGGATTCCGGCCTGACGACAGTGCTGGAAGCCGCCATCCCGGGAGACCATCCATACATAGCCACCCAAAGCCTGTGGGTCAACAACGACACGGGGCTGCCTGCTCAAATGAAAGTTTTTGACCAAAATGGCACGGAAAGAATTATTGTAATTTTCAACAGCTTTGAGTATAATGTAAATATAGGGGATGATATGTTTCAAGTAAGAAGATAGCAGGAGAGAGTACAAAAGATGATTACTTTCGGAAGAGCCGCGGCGGTGGTCAGCCCTGCCGCAATAGCAAATAATATCGGCGCCGTGCGCAGAATGGTCGGCCCAAAGGTGCGCATAATGGCCGTGGTAAAGGCCAATGGCTATGGCCACGGCATTTACGAGGCTTCGCGGGCGGCGCTTGAGGCGGGCGCGGACTGGCTGGGCGTGGCCACCGTCACAGAGGGCGTGTTTTTGCGCCGCTGGGATATTATGGTGCCCATTTTGGTACTTAGCCCGGCCTTTGAAGAAGAATACGAAAATATCATTTTAAACAACCTGGCCTCCACAATTTTCAACCTGGAAACGGCCAAAAAGCTGGCCCATGTGGCGGGATATCTGGAGCGCGCGGCCAATGTACATATAAAGATTGACACCGGGATGAACCGCGTGGGCTATACGGGCCGCCCGGAAGACATTGCCGCCGAAATTACCGAAATTTCCCGCCTTGACGGCATTGTGATACAGGGCGCATATTCCCATTTTGCCGCGTCCGACAGCAATGCCGAATTTACAACGGAACAATTTGCCCGCTTCATGCATATAATAGAGGTGTTGGAGAATTTTGGTCTACATATCCCTATAAAGCATATTTCAAATTCTGGCGGCATCCTGGGATATCCCCGGTGCAATTTGGACATGGTGCGCGCGGGCGTGCTGATATATGGCCTTGCGCCAAATTCGCTGTCCGAAGGAGCCACAGAGCTTGCGCGGCTGGGTTTTGTACCCGCGCTGACGCTTAAAAGCCGCGTGGCCCACGTGAAAACAGTGAAGGCGGGCGAAACGGTGGGCTATAGCCGCAATTTTGCCGCCCCGCGTGATATTGTTGTGGCCAGCGTGCCCATCGGTTATGGAGACGGCCTTTCGCGCCAGCTAAGCAATCGGGGTCGCGTGCTGATAAACGGCGTATTTTGCGACATCATCGGCAATGTGTGCATGGACCAATTTATGGTTGACGCAACCCACGCAAACGCCAAGCTGCGCGACGAGGTTATCATCATCGGCCAAAGCGGGGAAAATCGCATTTGGGCCGAGGATGTGGCCGCGTGGCAGGGCTCAATCAATTATGAAGTGGCCACGGCAATTTCTGAAAGAGTCGCCAGGTTTTATGTATAATCACGCGATATCGCGTTAATACTAGACATGTAGCCAAATTCCATTAGATTTTGTAATCGGAGAGTGAGGACATGTTGGTTAAACGCGGCGACATTTTTTATGCGGATTTAAGCCCCGTCATAGGCAGCGAGCAAGGCGGCGTGCGCCCTGTGCTGATTGTACAAAACGACGTGGGAAACAAATACAGCCCCACCATCATCTGCGCGGCCATCACCAGCCAGATAGGCAAAGCAAAGCTGCCCACACATATTGAAATAGACTGCACCAAAGCCGCCCTTGTCAAGGATTCGGTGGTGCTGTTAGAGCAAGTGCGCACCGTTGATAAAAAACGCCTGCGCGAGAAAATTTGCCATGTGGACGACGCCTTTATGAACAGAGTGGACAGGGCCCTGCGTGTTAGTTTTGGACTTGGTTGAATACATAACAGGGCAAATGGAATTGAGAATGGAAAATTGAGAATTTAAGATTTAAAGCCGCCGGAAGATTCGGCGGTTTTTGCGCTTGACTTGTTGAAGCGGTGCCGGGTAAACCCGGCTAAAGTAACGGTTCAAACCGCAAATTTCGGACTTGCAGTCCTTACTTCAGCCGGGTTTACCCGGCAAGGCCCCTGCCCTGCATTGACGCATCGGCAAATTTAAGGCCGCCGATATTTGTCGGCGGCCTTTTTATGTTTGCATATGTCTACCCCACAAGGTCAAACAATCGCAGCATCGTAGCAATGCTCTGCTCCCGCGTATACGAGCCCTGCGGCATAAACATCCCATCGCCAATGCTGCCCATAATGCCCGCCGCCTGCACCTGGCCCACGGCCTCCGCGGCCCAAGGCCCAATGCTGGCATTGTCATTAAATGCGGCCGCCTGCGGCGCCAGTGGCAGTCCCATTGCGCCGGCCAAACGGGCCAGCATGGTGGCTGCCTGTTCCCGGGTGACGGTGTTATACGGCGCGAAATTGCCCCCGCCAACACCCTGCACCACGCCTAAAGCACCCATTTTTTGCACATTGATGTCGGTAGTGTCGTTAAAATGCGCGCGGCTTGTAATTTCATACCCCATCACGGCCTCATACAGCTGCACCGAAAGGGCGGCAAATTCCGCACGAGTTGTCGCGCGGGTATAATTTCCGCGCAGATGTTGCGGCACAAGCCCAAGGGCAATTGCGTCGCTCACAATCTCCTGCGCCCATGGCGATGGCTGCTGGCCCGGCTGTACTGGCTCGGGCGTCGGCGCAGGCGTCGGCGCCGGTGTGGGCGTCGGCGTTGCCGCGGTAAAGTTCACAACCGGGCTAAGGCTGGAATCCAACCTGCCGCTGCCGCCCAAAGCCCTAACCTGCACATTGTAATGTCCGGGGGCAAGCCCCAGCGCACTTAATGAGAAATGCGTAGCCACCGTTGGCAGAGAGCGTGCCACGCCGCCTACATAAACCACATATCCTTCAGAATTGGGCACACCGTCCCAAAACAGCACATTGCCTTGAAGATGCGCATTTGTCGGCACGGCCACAGCCGTCGGCGTTGGTGCCGGCGTCGGCGTTGGTGCCGGCCTTGGTGTAGGCGTCGGCCGCGGTGTAGGCGTTGGCACGGGCGTCCCCGTCACTGTTGCCACCACCGATGCCGTGGCTCCTGCCGTCGATATGGCCGTAATTGTGGCGCTGCCCGGCCCAATGGCCGTCACAAAGCCGCTTTGGTCAACTGTGGCCACGCTGTGGTTGCTTGATGTCCATGCCGCTGCCCAATCCCAGCCTGTGTGCCACCATGCCGAGGTCCAAAGCTGCCGCGTTTGCCCCGGATGAAGGACAAAATTGCCGGCGGGGTGGATTGTCATGCCCGTATAGTGATGATATCGCGTCCAAGTTGCGGCATTGCTCCACGGGCCGCGGGTTACACCGCCGTCATTGGTCAGCCTTGCCCGAAGTGTGATAGTGCCGCCAAAGTGCAAGTGGTATGCTATATGCGAGGGCAAATGGAAAGAGCCCGTTTGGTGTGATGGCACAGGCCCCGAAAACAATACCGCGTCACCATGGCCCTGATGGATTGTAATGACTGTAGATGATGTCCAATTGGTCATGGAAACGCTGTAATGCAATGTGTTTCCCGATATCCAAATGGTTGGCGCGGGCAATGCCGCGGTGCCGTGCGTAAAGGTTATTGTTCCGAGGTTGCTGGAAGGCCCGGTGATATGTCCATACGTAAAGCGCACCTGGATTGTGTATGTGCCATGGCTTAGCCCCCAATCCCGAAATATATTACGCAAATTAAAAGCGGCGGTTCCGCTTATATCACTTAACCGGTGACTAACTCGGTTGTTCCAGCCGTCCCATGTCACTTCAAGCCAGGCGCCGGAAGGTACACCCGACGGCATGGTAACATGCACCCAATCCCCGGTTATCCAAGCATTTGGAGTAGGCAATGTTGTTACGCCGGCGCCGTGTGACGTCCAAGTGCTGGCAGCGGTACCGAAAGAGCTTTGGACTGAAACTTGATTCACCGGGTCCCAAACAGTGACCCTTGCGGTAATTGTGTATGTTCCCGCTTGAAAATCATGATGAGACAAAGTGAGTTGGCCCGACCAACGGGTGGCGCTAATCGAATCCCAAAGCCTCGCCACACCATTAAAATAAAAAGTGATACTACCAGAAGTTACATAGGCGGGAAAGGGAAATTGCGTGACGCTCCAAGTCAATATATCTCCCGATATGGAAATATGCGGCGCATGTGGCGTAACCGTCTGCGCCTGCACAGGCGCGGGCGCCGCAACCAAACCCGTCAACATCATGGTCATGGCCAAAAATATGGCCAAAAGTTTACGCTTCATAAAAAACCCCCTTCAATAATGTATTGTAGACCTGTCTTAAAATCTGCCTGCAATTAAGCAATTCCTGCTATTTCGCATGATACTCTGCCATTTTGGGCGGCATGACGCCGCCCCTACATGTCCCCCGGGCGGCATGACGCCGCCCCTACACGTCCCGGGTGGTTATTTCCGGTGACAGCACGCACTAAAAGCAACAACGCGCCTAAAGCAACAGCTTTAAAGCAGACCTAACAAATATTACCACATCCATTGCTATTGCAACAATGAATAAAGAATAGCTCCAACCGGCGATTGGAATTATTCATTATTCATTACTCATTATTCATTATATTCATCTCCTGAAATAAATCAACAAAAACACCGCCGCCGTCACAACGCCCATCACGGATATATTAAGCGTGAGGCCCAGAGTGATTTGTGTAAATAGGAGGTTTAGGCTGATGGCTTCCAGGCCAAAGCCCGCAGAATGGCCCAAAAAGCGCAAAAATCCCAGAAAATCTACGTTTTGGGAGAGGTGCGTGAAGAATTCTCCCACGAAAAAGCCTATCAACAGGCCCAACAGGGCAATTAAAATTATCATCCAAATGCTTTTTTCTTTTCTGCGCATGGCTTGCCCTCCTTGGTTGTCTTGGGTCAACCGTCCTTATACTAATCTAGAATTAGTATTACCCGGCATTTTCGACTCGCGGGCCAACCACCCCGGTTGGACATTTTTCCGCACAAATACCGCACATCACACATTTATCATAATGCACAACTGCCAGATTGTCAACTACATTTATGGCGTCGTGGGGACAGTGCCTTTCGCATATCTTGCAGGCTATGCATCCGGCGGAGCAATTGGCGCGCACCAGCGGGCCGCGGTCGGTAGAATGGCACCCAACGCGTATTTTGGCCCGGACGGGCACCATTGTTATCAGGGCTTTTGGGCAGGCGGGTATGCACAGGCCGCAGGCCACACATTTGTCGGGGTTTATAACGGCTATGGCATCTATGATGTCTATGGCGTCAAAGGGGCAAACCACAGCGCAGCTGCCGTGGCCCAAACAGCTGAAGGTGCAGGCTTTTGGGCCGCTGCCGGGCATGAGGAAGGCGGCGTTGCAATTGTCAATGCCATTGTAGGCATAATGGATTTTGGAAGCGTTGTTGGTGCCATAGCAATGAACATAGGCGGTTTGCTTGTCCGCTTCGGCCTCTTGCACGCCCAAAATCTCGGACAATCTGGAGGACAGGTCCGGGCCGCCCACGGGACATTCATTGGTTTTGGCCTTGCCCTCAATCAGGGCCGTGGCAAAGCCGTCGCAGCCGGGCTGGCCGCAGGCGCCGCAATTGACGCCGGGCAGGGCTTCGCGTATGGCGATGAGGTTTTCGTTTTCTTTTACGGCAAAAATTCGGCCCACATAACCCAAAGCGCCGCCAAGCACAAGGCCCAGGGCGCCCAAGGCGGCGACTTGTATAAAAATCGACATAATTGTTCCCCCTTTATTTTAAATCAGTCCCGCAAATCCCAAAAATGCGATGGACATAAGCCCCGCCGCAATCAGCGCGATGGGAAAGCCGGCAAAAGCCTTTGGTATGTCGCATCGCTCTATACGTTCGCGCAGGCCGGCAAAAATAACGATGGCCAGCAAAAAGCCAAGGCCGGCACCCGTTGCGTGGACCACGGATTCTATAAAACCAAAGCCTTCGTTCATGTTTATCAGTACGGCGCCGATGATGGCGCAGTTTGTTGTAATAAGGGGCAGATATACGCCCATGGCGGAATATAATGTTGGGCTGGACTTTTTAAGGAACATTTCAACAACCTGCACAAGGGCCGCGATGATGACGATGAAGGCAATTATATGAAGATATTGCATGTTAAGCGGCACCAAAAAGAAGGTGTATGCCATATATGATACCGCCGAAGACAGCGACAGCACGAAGGTGACGGCAAGACCCATGGATATGGCGGATTCCAGCTTTCTGGAGACCCCGATGAAGGGGCATATGCCCAAAAAGCGCGTCAGCACAAAATTGTTGACCACAGCGGCCGATAGGAACAGCAGAATAAGATTCATGATGCGGCCTCCTTGCTATTGGATTTGGACTTGCGCTTTGCGCCAATATGGCGCAGACCGGCCATCATGGCACCCAATGTAAGAAAGGCACCCGGCGGCAATATTAAAAGCAGGGTATGGGGAAAGGCTTCCGGCATGGTGACGACGAAGGGGGTTTCGGCAAAAAGGGTGCCAAAGCCAAACAGCTCTCGAATGGCGGACAGCGACACAAGGGCAATTGTAAAGCCAAGGCCCATGCCAAGGGCATCAAAGGCAGAGCGTATGGGGCCGTTTTTAAAGGCGAAACTTTCGCCCCGGGCCAATATTATGCAGTTGACGGCTATGAGAGGCAGAAATATGCCCAGATTTGCGTGCAATACGGGTATAAAGGCTTCCACCAGCATATTTACGGCCGTGACGGCACCGGCGATGATTACCACAAAGCAGGGTATTCTGGCCTTGATGGGTATTATGCCGCGAAGCAGCGATATAAGCGTATTTGTCAAAAGCAGCACAAATGCCGTGGCCAAGCCCATACCCAGCCCGTTAAACACCGTGCCCGACACGGCAAGGGCGGGGCAAAGGGCGATGGCCTGGACGAAAATGGGGTTTTCGCTTATTATGCCGCGCTTTAGATAGCTTTTTATATGAGTGGTCATTGTTTGTCCTCCTTATTGCGGCAGATATCGGTGGATATTTGGCAAAACCGCGTTGTTTATGAATTCCAGGGCATCATTTACGCCGTCGGCTATCACCTGGACGGTTATTGTGGCACCTGTGATGGCCATAACTTCGTTGTCACCGGCCCGGCCGCGGGTCAGCACGCGTATGTCGCCTGTTGCGCCAATAAATTGGTGTCTGTAGGTTTCATTTGTGATGCGAGAGCCAAGGCCCGGGGTTTCCGCGTGGGCGATGATGTCAAGGCCCGTTACTGCGCCGTCAAGGTCTATGCCCACAAGGAAAATCATGCGGTCCCAGCCTGTTACGGTCATTTGGGCCACAACGCCTATGGGCGCCGCGCCGCTATCAAAACCCACGGCATAGCTTAGTATGCTTGAAGCGGCGTCTTGAGGCGGCTCTGCATCCTCAGAAAAAACGGCGGCGCCGGGCAGGACATAGGACATGGACGCCAGGCGGGCTTGTTCGCGGGCATCGGCAATTACGTCTATGGTCAAAAGATTTGTGGCCGAAAGAATCAGGGTGAAGACGGCTGTGATGGCAAACAGGGCCAGCGCGGGCCGTATGATGTCTTTTATGTTTTTCATGTCTTGCCTCCTTTAATTGCTCCGTAAACGCGCGGTTTTGTCAGCTTGTCAATCAACGGCACCAAAAGATTCATCAGCAATATCGCATAGGTTACACCTTCGGGAAAGCCGCCCCACAGGCGGATTATGGCCGTAATGACGCCGCAGCCTATGCCAAAGACCACCTGGCCCAGGGCCGTCATGGGTGATGTGGAATAGTCCGTGGCCATGAAAAAGGCGGACAGCATAAGGGCGCCCAAAAAGATTTCGTAATGGGGCTGGCCTGTCATAAAGCCGTGGCGGCCAAAGATAAGGAGCATTATGGCTGTGCTGCCGATGAAAAAGACGGGTATGCGCCAGTTTATGACCTTGCGTATTAAAAGATATGCGCCGCCCGCTATGATTAGGATGGTGGCAACTTCGCCTATTGCGCCGCGGGTCTGGCCAAAGCCCCAAAGGATATTCCACATGTCGGCAAAGCCGGGGGTGTATAGAGGAGCCTCGGCAAATTGCACCAAAGGTGTTGGGGCTGCAATTGCGTCGTAAGCCAGGCCAAAGTCATACATTGTCACCAGCGCGGGGTATGCCGCCAATAAAAAGGCGCGGGCCGCCAGCGCGGGGTTTACGAAGTTTTGGCCTATGCCGCCAAAAAGCTGCTTTACAATGACGATGGCAAAGAAAGCGGCCACCACCATGGTCCATAGCGGGACGGTGGCGGGGATGCCAAAGGCAATTAAGATGCCGGTGATGACGGCGGAAAAGTCGTTTATGGTTACGGGCTTTTTCATGATTTTTTGGTATGCCCATTCGAAAAACACGCAGGATATCACTGATACTGCGATGACGGCCGTGCCCCGGGCGCCAAAATTGATGATGGCCACCAAAAGGGCAGGCAAAAGGGCAATTATAACATCCAGCATCAGGCGCTGGGTTGTTATATTCGAGCGCATGTGAGGCTTGGATGTTATCAGATAGTTGCTTGCGGGATTTTTGTTTTGCGGCATATGGATTCTCCTTTGGATGCGGGCGAGCATAGCTCGCCCCTACAAGGTTTGAGAGATTGCGTGATGTTATCAGCTGCCGGGCTTGGCCGGGGCAACAAGGCTTGGGGAGCGGGCGAGCATAGCTCGCCCCTACAAGTGATATCAGCAGGCGGGTTTGCCCGGAACCGACTTGTAGTCGGAATCTTCAGCCGGGTTTACCCGGCAGTGCCTCACATTCTTCTGATTTTCGTTTTGCCCATCAAAATAGACTGCATAAGATGCCGCTTTGACGGGCAGATGTAAGAGCAGGAGCCACACTCTACACAGGCCATGCCATGCAGCTTTTTAAAGCCCTCAAGATTGTCCTCAAGCGCCAGGGTGTTTATCTCGTAGGGCAAGAGGCCCATTGGGCAGAATTCTACGCATTTGGCGCAGCGTATGCAGGGCTGCTCCGGCTGGATATTGGCTATTTTTTCGGAGAATGCCAATATCATAGAATCGGTCTTGATGATGGGTATGTCCAGGTTGTACAATGCCCAGCCCATCATGGCGCCGCCTGACATTATTTTATATGGACGCAGTTTAAAGCCGCCGGCGCGTTCCACCAGGTCTTTATAGGACATGCCCAGGACGGCTTCATAATTGCCGGGATTGGCAAAGGCATCCCCCGACAATGTCATTATACGGCGGGTTATGGGGCGGCCGCGGCGTATGATGGCATCTATGGCGGCCACCGTGGAGACATTAAGCACAATCACACCTATGTCTGACGGCAGGCCCCCCATGGGCACTTGCTGTTTTATGCAGGTTTCTATCAATTGCTTTTCAGAGCCTTGAGGATATGTAGGCGGCAGGCCGATAACCTCGATGCGGTCGTTTGACGCAAACAGCTTTTTGTACAGCATCACAGATTCCATTTTATTGGTCTCTATGGCCATGATGCCGCGGGCAAACGGGAAAAGGCGCAGCAATAATTCCATTGATTCGCGGATATTGCCCGGCTTTTCAAGCATCACCCGGTGGTCGTGGGTGTGGTATGGCTCACATTCCGCGCCGTTTACCAAAATATATTCAATTTTGTCGGGGTCATGGGGGCTTAGCTTGATATGTGTGGGAAAGCCCGCCCCGCCCAAGCCAACCAGCCCCGCTTCTTTGATGATATGCAGAAAATGTTCGCGCGTAAGATGATATGTGTCTTCTATGCCCCTGACGGATGGATGCTCTTCCATTTTCCCGTCGGATTCTATGATGATGGATTCTATAAACTGCCCATGGGGCGCCAGCATGGGCTTTATATCCATCACAGTGCCCGACACGCCGGAATGTATATTTGCGGAAATGCGCCCCATGGCTTCGGCAATTTTTTCGCCCAAAAGCACCCTGTCACCTTTTTTGACAAGGGGATTTGCCGGTGCGCCCACATGCTGCTGCAGAGGATATGTAAGGAGGTCTCCTTCCATTGGCGATATGGGCTGTATGCGCATATCCTCGGTGTCGCCTTTGTGCTTTTCTATGTGCAGGCGGTTCTTGAAGGTAAATGGTTTCATTTTTTGCCTCCGACCTAATGTGATTAAAGTTATTTTAGCACAAAAACCTATGTTTCTACAAGCATTGATTTTTTTTTAACGATTGCTTATGGTAAAGCGATATCCTTTATCTTGACACCGGCGCCCCGTTAAGATATCATATAATTATTGGAGGGATGGACATGGACATGGCAAATATCCTGATAAAAAACGGGCGGGTGATAGACCCCGCAAGGGGCGTTGACAAGGTGACGGATGTGCTTGTTGCAGACGGCAAAATTGCCGCCCCGGGCATTGCAGCCGGTGTTTCGGACTGGGAAATTATTGACGCAAGGGGATGCTGGGTGGTGCCGGGGCTGATTGATTTGCATGTGCATTTTCGAGAGCCGGGACAAACCCACAAAGAGGATTTGGCCAGCGGTGCCGCCGCCGCCGCTTTGGGCGGCTTTACAACTGTCTGTACCATGCCCAATACCGCGCCCGTGGGCGATTGTGCAGATTGGGTGCGGCATCAAGTTCAGAGGGGCAAGGAAATTGGCCTATGCGATATTTTGCCCATTGGGGCAATCACAATAGGCCAAAAGGGCGAGGCCCTTGCGCCCATTGCGGAAATGGCCGCGGCGGGGGCCGTGGGCATCAGCGAAGACGGCATCAGCGTGAAAAACGCCCGCCTGTTAAAAGAGGCCATGAAAATTGCGGCCGCCGCGGGCATTGTGGTGTTTTCCCATTGCGAGGACGCCGATTTGGCGGCGGGCGGCGTGATGAATGAGGGCCGTGTGTCCGAAAGGCTGGGCCTGCCGGGCATACCCCGGGCCGCAGAGGATGTAATCATCGCCCGGGACATTGTGCTGGCGCAAGAAACCGGCGCGAAATTGCATATTTGCCATGTGGCCACGGCGGGGGGCATGGAAATTATTGCCGATGCCAAAAAGCGGACAAGCCTGATTACATCAGAGGTTTGCCCCCATCATTTTATATTGTGTGATGAGGATGTGGACGGCACCGACACCAACTTTAAAATGAACCCGCCCCTGCGCACCAAAGCCGATGCGGCGGCCATGCTTGAGGGCCTGATTGACGGCGCAATTGACATCATCGCCACAGACCACGCGCCCCATCACGCCCAAGAAAAGGCCCGGGGCTTTTTGGATGCGCCCAACGGCATTGTGGGGCTGGAAATTGCGCTGGGGCTGGCCATCACCCATCTTGTGGAGACGGGCAGGCTGACGCCAAGCCAGCTGATTTACAAAATGTCCGCCCTTCCCGCAAAAATCATAGGCATAGACAAGGGCAGCCTGGCCGTGGGCGCCGCTGCGGACATCACCATAATTGACCCCGCCGCAAGGCATATTATAAATCCTGATAATTTCGCGTCCAAGGGCAAAAACACGCCCTTTGGCGGCCGCCAGGTGACGGGCAGGGTGCGCCATACAATTTTTGGCGGTAAAATTGTGGTGAGGGCGGGAAGATTGGTGCAATAGACCCAAAAACAGGCCGCCCATAAGTGAGGCAGCCTGTTGTGAGGATGTTTTATTTTTGTTCGTCAGAGTTTTCGGTAAGTCCCCAGAATTCACAACTTATGCAATAACAAAAGTCATCAGGTAAAATATCGCTCAAGCCAATAAGGGTGATGTAGTCATTAGGAAGATATGACCTTGTGTAATGATTAAATGCTCCGAAAGCTCTAAGCGTCCAATGGATGGTTTCATCATGGATGCTGATAGATTCTTTGTTTGGAGTAATGATATAAGTGGTGTCAGGGTAAAATCTTATCTTATAGTTGCGGTCAAAGAAATACACAATCAAATCATACAAGGCACAATGCCAATCTTCCATTGGCTCCCAACCCGGCGGATATTCGACTGTGCGATATCCAACCCCGCGTATATAGATAGTGTGAAAAACGGGTTCGGTGTCCATTGATTCTGAAAAGCCAACTTCAAGGTGGTCTTCTGATATCCCACTTGCCAGGCTCCAAGCGGCACCAAAGGCCAAAATAACACCCAGAATTATTGAAATAAGGAATGACCGTGAAAGCCCCATAATTATGTCAACCCCTCTCCAAGAAAGTTTAACTAGCTATATACATTATACCCTCTCTCTCTCTCTCTTTGTCAAGTCTTTCGAAAAATTTTACAAAACATTTATCATATCAAGGAGTTGTTTGTACATTTACAATTGGTTCGGGAGGACATTGACGCGTATTGGCATTTGTGATACAATTGACAGAGAAAATTCGGCATAAAGGATGGTTTTATGATAATCGACAAGCTGATTGACAGAATTGCAGAGCTTAAAAACCCCACTGTTGTAGGGCTGGACCCGCGTTTGGAATATATCCCCGAGGATATCGCGGCGGAGGCGCGCAAGCTGCACGGCCCTACGGATGCGGCTGTGAAATATGCGCTGTTGACCTATAACAAGGGCATCATCGACGCCCTTTGTGATATTGTGCCCGTCGCAAAGCCCCAAATTGCCTTTTACGAACAGTTTGGCGCGCGGGGTGTGGAAGCCTATCTGGAGACGATTGCATATGCCAAGGACGCGGGCATGATTGTGATTGGCGATGTAAAGCGCAGCGACATTGCATCCACGGCCCAGGCATATTCTGACGGGCATATAGGCCGCACGGATGTTTTTGGCGTGAAGACGGCCTTTTCCCGAGCGGATTTTATCACCGTCAATCCATATCTGGGCGGGGATTCTATAGAGCCGTTTTTAAAGAATTGCGCGGAATATGACAAGGGGCTGTTTGTCCTTGTGAAGACCTCAAACAAGGGAAGCGGAGATTTTCAGGATTTGATTGTTGACGGCACGCCCCTTTATGAAATTTGCGGCCAATATGTGGAAAAATGGGGCGCCGGGCTTGTGGGCCGTCATGGATATTCGTCAATCGGGGCCGTGGTGGGTGCCACGCATCCCGCCGTGGTGGCCAAATTGCGCAAAATGCTGCCCCGCACCTTCTTTTTGGTGCCGGGATATGGTGCCCAGGGCGGCGCCGCGGCCGACATTGCGGCGGCCTTTGACAAAAATGGGGTGGGGGCAGTTGTAAACAGCTCCCGCGGCATTATCGCGGCGTATAAAACCCAGGGATACCGGGGCATGGGATATGCGGACGCCGCCAGAGCCGCGGCATTGGACATGAGAGAGGATTTGCGCAATCGTGACATATAGGGGCGGCATGACGCCGCCCCTACGGGTTGTCATTCTGCGCCCTTCTTCTGTCATTCTGAGCTTAGCGGGAGCAGGAGCAAAGCGACATACTCCCGTTTTGCGAAGAATCTATGAGACCCTTCG
>JAITMW010000044.1 GCA_031277155.1 Clostridiales bacterium
GAATGGATTTTTGACAAGCAGTCGGCCTGGGTGATTTTTCCCATGGTTGACGGCAAGGAGGTGGGCTATGCCATTTTCTGCCAAAATTTCTCCACCTTCCTTGGCCGCGCCGGCATGTATCTGGAAGATATTTACGTTAGGCCGGAGCATCGAGGTCAGGGCATTGGCAAGGCGACCCTTGTGCGCCTGGTAGAAATTGCCAAACAGCGCGGCTACGGGCGTGTAGAGTGGATGT
Source organism: Clostridiales bacterium (assembly GCA_031277155.1). Lineage (GTDB taxonomy): Bacteria > Bacillota > Clostridia > Lachnospirales > WRAX01 > WRBK01. The sequence continues at coordinate 236 of JAITMW010000044.1, forward strand.
GCCTGGATTGGAACACCCCCAGCATCGAATTTTACCTAAAGCTGGGGGCGGAGCAATTAAGCGAATGGACTACATATCGCCTGACGAGGGATGACTTTGATAGGGTAATTGGGTAGCGCTGCTTACGCGAATTTAATTTCCAGCGAATCACAAATCGGACCATAGCCAATTTTTTGATAGATGCTGTTGGACGTTGGATTTGTGAGGTCGGTGTACAGCACGCAGGATTTTGCGCCCGCGTCCAGGCATAGACGGCTTAACTGCGCGGTGACAGAGCTTGCATAGCCCTTGCCGCGCAGATAGGGCGGGGTGTAGACATAGGCGATGCAGGCCGCGCCCGGGGTTTTCCTGGTGATTTTGGCCATGGATACGGCCATGCCATTATCTTCCAATATGTATAAATCGCCGCCTGTGATATGATAGCGGCCGCCTTCAATATCTGCGCTGACATCGCTGCTGCCCCCTGCCGCCGCGTCAAAATCCGCAAGCCAAAAGGGCAGGAATGATAAATCCTGCTGGCGGGCCGGGCGAAAATGCCCGATTTTGGGGATTTCGGGGTTTACCTCGCGAAGCTCGTAGATGCGCTGGCTCATGGCAATGCTGTGGGTCAGATTTTTGGCGCCGCAATAGGCCTCCGCAAAGGCCAGGGCCAGGGATTTTTCCGTCACCACGCCGGGGACAGGGATGCGGCCTGTGATAAAGCCGTCCACCAGGCATTTTACGGCGCGGGTGTCAACTGCATTGCCAACGGCATACAGCGTCACATTCCATGGCGGCGTCATCAGCGCCACAAGGCGCATATCGCCGCCTTCGGCCACGGCTGCCATCACCCAATTTGACGGGTCGCGCCAGCCAAAGGTGTCCGTGCCCTCATGGCCGATGATTAGATTGCCCAAAATCAGCATATTTTGCGCCTCGTCGGCCAGCAAAACTTCGTGGACATCGCTGTAAAATGCTTGCAAATTGTCATAGCGTGTAAATTTCATACCTGCTCCTATGTAAGCCGCGGGGCGATTTTGGCCGCCGCCGCCGCATCCATCACCAGCGTCACATCCGGGTGCAGCTGCAAAATAGAGGCCGGCAATTGCGGGGCGATATCCCCAAACACGGCCTTTTCGATGATATCTGATTTTGCCGCGCCCGTCACCACAAGCAAAATCTGCCCGGCCGCAAAAATGGTGCCAATGCCCATGGTCAGCGCGTGTTTGGGCACTTGCTCAGCATTGTCAAAAAAGCGGGCATTGGCCGTTATTGTGCTTGCGTCCAAGGCTACGTGATGCGTGGCTTTGGGGAAAAACGCGGCGGGCTCGTTAAAGCCGATATGCCCATTTGTGCCAATGCCCAGCAATTGCAAGCCAATGCCGCCCGCCAACCCGATTTTAGCCTCATAGGCGGCACATTCCGCGTCCGGGTCCGCGGCCTCGCCATTTGGCAGATATATGTTATCGGGATTGATATTTATGTGGTCAAACAGCTTTTTGCGCATAAAATGGTCATAGCTTTGGCTGTTGGCCTTTTCAATCGGATGATATTCGTCCAGATTAAAGCTGGTGATGTGGGAAAAGTCCGCCTTGCCCGCGCGATGGGCCTCTATCAGCCCGGCATATGCGCCTTCCGGGGTGCTGCCCGTGGCCAGGCCCAAAACACCCGCGGGCTGCGCGGCCACAAAGTCCAAAATGATGTCCGCCGCCGCCGCGGACGCGCTGTCATAGTCGTCCCTGATGATAATCTTAAAATTCTTGTAATTTTTTTCCATAAATACCTCCATCTAGGCCCTTGCGGCCCACATTCTGCATTGCTCTATGCGCTTTCCATCGTCGCCATGCTCGGCATCATAGGCAAACTCATTAAGCAAAGCGCACGGAAAATCGGGACAAAGCCCGCAATGCTCCAGGCCTTTGCCCTCACAACAATCTTTGACGGGGCAGGCATCGCCCCAAAAAGGTTTTGAAATATGTACGCAGCCCTTGCAATTCATTTTTTCCATATGATAGCACGCGCTGCATAAAATTCCGCATCTTGATTCAACCATAAAAATCCCCCCTGCTGCCTAATTTATTCTATGATAAACTATTCCGGTGCATTTGTCAAATCCTCTTGATTTGTTAAATCAGCGCTGCCGACCCTCACAACCCGCTGTAGGGGCTGATAATTGCTTGTGTTGATTTTTACGCGCTGTGTCGCGCCATTTTCCGTGACAATCTTGTAAAGCTCGTATTTCGCGCCCATAATGCCTTCCGAAACAATTTGGCTTATGCCCGCGGGCAAAAACGGGTCTTCGATAATTTTGTCGCCATCAGGCAGTCTGGTCTCCAGCAGCACGCTTTCAAAGGTGATAAGGCGGCCCGGCTGCCGGCTTTCGTGGCCAAAGATATTGATTGTATAGCGGCCGTTTTCAAAAATCGACTGTATCAAAATGGGATGCTTGGTATTATTTTCAAGCACAAGGTCGATATAGCCCTCGGCCAGTGCGGCGTCGGTGGCGGGCTCCATATAACCCACCATCAGCGAGTGGTTTGTACGCTGGGTTACGGCAATTTCGGCGTGCAGGGCCGCCATATAAAGCGTGCTGGAAATTTGGCAAATGCCGCCGCCAATGCCCGCGTCAGGCTCTCCGTTAAAGATTTGCCCCGCCGTCACATAGCCGTTTTCGGTGGTGCGCGGGCGCAGGGCGGTGCTGGTGGAGAAGGTTTCGCCGGGCAAAATTACCTGTCCGTCCAAAAACGCGCTGGCCACGGCTATATTGGTGGTGCGCTCCGGCATATGGGGATTGAAGGGCGTCTGAAAGCTGCCCAGCAGGTCACAGGCGGCCTCAAAATCCGCCGTCGTGTATTTCGGGTGTATTTCTGTGATTTTGGCCGTCACTTTGCCGCCTTCGCGGGTCTGCAAAACGGCGGCAATGTCCAATGCCAGCGCCTGCGTGTCAATTTTGCGGCCAATGCGGCCTTCAGAAATCACAAAGCTGTCATGGGCAATGGCATATGTTGGCTCTTTGGCGGAAATTGACGCATCGTCGCTGATTTTCTGCGCAATTTGCGCCACGCGGTCGGCATCATAGATAAATTCGGCGTCAATGCGATGTGTTTTGAATTTTGCGGACAAGCTCCTGCAAAGTTTGGCAAAAAAGCCGCCGTCATCGCCGGATTCCGTGGCTTCATCCAGGGCGGCCCCAATATCATAATCCGCGCCAAAATCCCGAAATTTCAGGGCAATTTCCGTGTCCGCAAAAATGACGATAATATCCTCGTCCGCGATGGAAATCTCGCTCTTAAGCAAGTCTGCGGCGTCGTCACGGGTCATGCCGCCGATATTCACGCCGTCCACAAAGACTTTGGGCGGAATTTGGGCATCAGCGGAAGCGACGGCAAGGGAAGCCAGCATCACACAGGCCAGCAAAAGTCTGTTCATAAAAAAATCACCACCTCAATGGGTTCTAATTTTAGTATGCCAAATTTGGCGCAAAATATGAAAAGGCACCCCGAAAAAGAGCGCCTTGACATATATGGAAGATAATTCCGATACTGCATGTTACTTGTTGACGGCATCTTTAAGAGCCTTGCCCACCTTGAAGCGCGGAGCCTTTGAGGCGGGAATTGTCATAGGTTGGCCCGTTTGCGGGTTTCTGCCTTCACGCTCTTTTCTCTCTGCCACATCAAATGTGCCAAAGCCAACAAGCTGCACTCTGCCGCCCCTGCCCAACTCCTCAGTTACAACGTCAACGAAGGCTTGAAGGGCCTTTTCGCTGTCCTTTTTCGTCATGGCTGACTTTTCCGCGATGGCGGATACCAAATCTGCTTTGTTCATTAAAACTTTCCTCCTTAGGATTGGCAATTGTGCATAATATAGTCCGAACCAATTTTTGAGCGTCTTTTGCGAAGCAAAAGCTGAAGCGACAGGCGAATTTTCGCGGTTTTTGCGAAAATTCTGCCGAGAGCGTTAAGCAAAAAAATTGTGTGAGGACTTTATGCACAGTTGTCACTACTTGAAAATACGGGGTTTTCCTGCTGACTAAAACCCTATGCTACTTAAAATACACCCTTTTCATCCATTTGTCAAGCATAATTTGCCTAAAAACATCAATTTTTTTAAATTCTTCATGAAATTGTAATATCTTCAATACATATTTTGCCATCAATGACATCTATCACCAAATTTGCCCCGGGTTTTATGTCGCCGGCCAGTATTTTTTCCGCCGCCAAATCTTCCACCTGGGATTGAATTGCGCGGCGCAACGGTCGCGCGCCATATACCGGGTCGAAGCCGGAATCGGCGATAAAATCTATGGCGGCATCTGTGACAGAAATCTCAATTTGCATGGTTTGACGCACCCGCGCCACGGTCTCATCCATCATGATGCGCGCAATCTTCGCAATTTCGTCTTTGTCCAATTGATGAAAGACGATGATGTCGTCAATGCGGTTAAGAAATTCGGGTTTAAAGATGCGCTTCACCTCTTCCATGATGTCGCGCTTCATGTCCGCGTGCTTTTTGTCTGCGTCCTGGGCCGTCTTAAAGCCCAGCTTCTTGGGATTTACGATATTTCTGGCCCCCACATTGGATGTCATTATGATGACGGTGTTCTTAAAGTCGATTTTTCTGCCGTGACTGTCAGTTATATGACCATCGTCCAGCACTTGCAGCAATATATTGAAAACATCGGGATGGGCCTTTTCAATTTCATCAAAAAGTATGACAGAATAGGGCTTGCGGCGGATTTTTTCGGACAGCTG